>CALGRQ010000191.1 GCA_937880795.1 uncultured Dyadobacter sp.
CGGTACTTACTTTTTCTGTAAGTATTTCTTTTTCCTTGGTTAATTCTTGTTTCTGTTGTGATAATTTCAGGTTTTCTGTTTTTACTTCTTGGTTTTCAATAGTAAGTTCTTTATTCACAACATATAGTGAATCCAATAAACGTACGTATTCTTTGCCTTGATTTTGTAATAATTCTAATTTTTTCTTAATTCTTCTGTAATCTGCTTGCGAAGCAATGAGTTGTTCAATTTCTTTGGCTTGAGCAACAATCGCACTATCACGTTCGGATAGTTGATCGTTTAAATCTCCGTATGATTGTTTAATGTTTTCATATTCAAATAAAATGGAATCCAATTCCTCTTGTAATTCCTCTTGTAATACGATGGATTGTTCTTTTTCAACATTTATTTGTTTAACATTTAAAAATGAAAACACTAACAAACATGCCAAAACAATGGAAATGATAACAAAAATTATAGTTAATTTTTTGTATTTCTTCACTTCTTGTTTCAAGGTGTCGTCCGGTTCAAACATAATTATTTAATAATATTTATTTGGTTACAAATATAAAAAAATATTAACTATCTTTGGAGAAAAATTATAAAAAATAACACAAATGTAACATACGATTTGTCAATACATTAAAACTATGAAAACATTATTTAGAGATTTTATTTCTCTTTTTTACCCAAATTATTGTACTATCTGTGGAAATACTTTACGAAAAAATGAAGATTGTATATGCATGCAATGCATGTTTTATTTACCAAAAACTAATTTTCATCTTCAAAAAGGCAACCCCTTAGAAATGCTTTTTTATGGCAAAGTGCCAATAGAAGCAGTCAGTGCTTTTTATTATTTTAAAAAAGGAAATATTACTCAAACACTCATTCATCAGTTGAAATATAGAGGATGTAAAGAAATTGGTTTTTTATGTGGGTATTTATTTGGTCTTGATTTGAAAAAGTCTGATGTTTTTATCTCAGTTGATGTAATAATGCCTATCCCATTGTATCCAAAAAAGCAAAAAAAAAGAGGCTATAATCAAAGCGAAGAAATAGCAAAAGGTTTAGCAAAGGCCTTGCAAAAAAAATTAAATTCAAAATCATTAGTTCGTGTTATTGAAACCGAAACACAAACAAAGAAAACCTTGTTTGAACGTTGGGAAAATACTCAAGATATATTCAACATTCAGTATCCTGAACAAATCACTTCAAAACATATATTATTGGTTGACGATGTGATTACGACAGGTTCAACCCTTGAATCGGCGGTAATAAGTATACTTTCGGCGTGTAATACATCTAAAGTAAGTGTAGCCTGTTTAGCATGTACATCCTTCTGAATAGTGTCAAAATAGGAAGCAGATTCCTATTAATTTAATTCGTGACAAAGTAAATAGTATTAAATAATAATGTATTTTTGCAAATAAAAACATGAAGCAATACATTGATTTATTAAATTATATTTTGGATAACGGAAATTACAAACAAGACAGAACCGGGACCGGAATATACAGTGTATTCGGATATCAAACATTTTACGATCTTCAACAAGGATTCCCTTTGGTAACAACCAAAAAATTACATTTAAAATCAATAATATATGAATTACTTTGGTTTATTCAAGGAGACACGAACATTAAATATTTAAAAGATAAGGGCGTTAGTATTTGGGATGAATGGGCCGATAAAAATGGGGATCTCGGACCGATTTACGGTCGGCAATGGCGTTCGTGGATCAATCGAAAAGGAAAACAAATTGATCAATTACAAGATGTCATAACCCAAATCAAAACCAATCCAGATTCGCGAAGACTATTAGTCTCAGCTTGGAATGTAGGTGATTTGGAAGACATGAAACTTCCTCCTTGTCATATCCTTTATCAGTTTTATGTTTACAACGGAGAACTTTCCTGTCAGTTATACCAACGCAGTGCGGATGCTTTTTTGGGAGTTCCTTTTAACATTGCTTCCTATGCTTTATTGACGATGATGGTTGCTCAAGTATGTGGTTTGAAAGCCAAGCAGTTTATTCATACGTTTGGCGATTTGCATTTATATGCCAATCATATTGAACAAGCGAAATTACAAATACAGCGAAAACCCTATCCATTGCCTCAAATGGAAATCAATCCGGCAATTACATCTATTTTTGATTTTCAATACCATGATTTTTGTTTGAAAAATTATGAATATCATCCTCACATTAAAGCAACTGTAGCGATATAAATTTAATGAAAAAAAATAACAAATGGAATGAATAATTTTTATATTTTTACAACGGAATTATAAACTTAAATAATTAGTCTTATGAAAAATATTATAGTGGGAATAGACTTCTCAAAAGGATCAATAAACGCAATGAAACTTAAAGCTAATTTAACACTTCTTTATAGTTTAACCCCTGATGCAAAAATCATCGAGGAAACCAGTATTACACTTCGTAAAAATATTTTAGATGTAGCTGAAAAGAAATTGGTTGAATTAACCGATTATTGCCAGAAACAAATATATCATTCAAAAGTGAAATATAAAATTCGAGTGGGTAAAGCAGCTCGAGAAATTAATGAAGAAGTAAAAGAACAAGGGAATGCTATGATAGTCATAGGAACACATGGGTCTAGTGGTTTTGAAGAATGGTTTATTGGTAGTACAGCTATGAAAATCATGAATATGTGCGATTGTCCGGTTCTTACAGTAAGAGATACAGTAAATATACATCGCGACTTAACCAATATCGTTGTCATTATCGACTCTTCAAGAGAAACACTTCAAAAAGTGAAAATGGCTGCAGTATTGGCCAAAGCATTCCAAGCTAAAATACATCTTATCGGATTATATACTACTAAGTTTAGAGATTTGAGAGTGTTGGTTGATGCTTATTTGAACAAAGCTGAAGTGTATTTAACAAAACGGGATGTAAGATTAGAATCACAAATTATTGAAAGCGATAAAGATCCGAAACAAATTATTGATATTGCAAAAGATATCAATGCGAATTTAATTATTGCTATGAAAGAAACTGATTTATATGGAGATGAAGCTTTTGTGTTAACGTCTTTCTCTGAAAAATTAGTGAATCGTTCGCCTGTTCCGGTTTTGTCCATTAATGTCGATAAAAGTATTTATTAAAAAAAATCATTAAAAAAAGATGAGCAGAATAATCCATATTGCCGGTAGACAAATTTTAGACTCACGTGGAAATCCTACTTTAGAAGTAGATGTATATACAGAATCAGGAGCCTTCGGACGTGCAGCAGTTCCCTCCGGTGCATCAACGGGAATACATGAAGCCGTTGAGTTAAGAGATAATGATGAAAATTATTATCAAGGGAAAAGCGTTTTAAAGGCAGTTCAAAATGTTCAAAAAACAATTTTTGAAGAATTAAAAGGAGTAATAAGTGCCACTTCGGGATACACAGGAGGCCATGTGGCTAATCCTACTTATAAGGAAGTAACCACCGGCACCACAGGACATGCAGAATGTTTGCAGATTGTTTTTGACCCGGCGGTAATCAGCTTTGATGAACTGCTGGAAGTTTTTTGGAAAACTCATGACCCCACTACCCTCAACAGACAGGGTAATGATGTAGGGCCTCAGTACAGAAGCGGTGTTTTTTATCATAATAAAGAGCAGGAACTAAAAGCAAAGGAATATAAGGAAGCGCTCAACAAAAGCGGAGCATTCGACAATCCTATTGTAACAGAGGTTACGGCTTTTGATAAATTCTATCCTGCTGAAGATTACCATCAGGAATATTTTGCCAAGCTGGACAAATTCAGAAAAGTATTTGCCGATAAATTAAAGAGCAAATAATCTTTACTGCAGGCGTGTATAGCGAAGTTCCAGCAGATTGAGAGCATTGGCAGGAAATCCTGTAACACCTGGCTGCACCAACCGTACTGCCCTATCGTACCAGAGCGGCACTACCGGTGCTTCGTCCATTAATATCTGATCGGCCTGTTGGTAATATGTATATCGTATGCTATCATTTTCTTCCCGGATAGCTTTTTCAAACAGTGCATCGAAGCGGGCATTATTAAAACGGGTGTAATTAGGAGGCGCAGGGTTTTTTGAATAAAATACCGCCAGATAATTTTCAGCATCGGGATAATCAGCAATCCAGCTTCCACGGAAGAAAGCTGTCTGAGAGCCTGCAGTTAATTCCAGCAGATACGCTTTCTGAACGGTTTCCACCTGTACGGGTACACCTATTTCTCCTAACTGACGTGCAATAAAGTCACCCATATCTGAATAAAGAGAAATGGTTTGCAAACGAATCACAGGCAAACCTTTGCCATCAGGAAAACCGGCTTCTGCCAGTAGTGCCCTGCTCTTTGCCGGATCATAATGATATCCTTTTACCAGCGAATCATTAAACGATGGCAGCCCCATCGGTACAAATCCTGATTCGGCTGCGGTGCCAAGAGAATTGCGCAAATACAAAATCATTTTTCGTCTGTCAAAACCATAGTTGATAGCCTGACGAATTTTCTTCAACCGCAAGGGAGAATTTTTCACCAACTCATTTTCTTCATCCACTAATATACCCAGGTATTCAATATTCAAATAAGGATGTACCTGCAATTGAATTTTATCTTCCCATTTAGGTCGCAGCTTACCTTGTTTGGTAAGCACTTCATCTTTAAAAGAACTTTCGATATCATTAATAAAATCCAGTTGTCCCTGCCGGAACAATAAAAATTCAGTGGCCTTACTATCAAAAAAAGTCACTTTGATTCCGTTCAGGTAAGGAAGCGATTGTCCGGCACTGTCTTTTTCAAAATACTTTTCGTTGCGTGTTAAAATTAATGCCTGACCTTCTTCCCAGGTTACTATTTTAAATGGACCTGTACCCACCGGATGGCGACGAATATTTTTTCCATACGCTGCTACTGCTTCAGGTGCCAGCACACTACAGTATTGCATGGATAAAATTCCGAGAATAGGTTGATAGGGTCTGATTAAACGCAACTGAAATACGCTGTCGTTTACTGCCACAAAGGGGTTCTTTGAATCCAATTTATCATTAAAAATCCATGACCCGGGACTGGCAGTGGCAGGATCTACAATTCTTGATAAGCTATATACTACATCACTTGCCTTCATTTTTCTTCCCTTTCCATCCGGAAAACATACATCATCGTGAAAGTAAACATCAGTGCGCAGTTGGAAAGTATATATCAGTTTATCGTCGGATAAGGACCATGATTGGGCGAGTGAGGGAGTAATCTCCAGTTGATCGTTGATTTCTACCAGTGTATTGTATAATTGATGCACCGGCCACATGATCGACTGATTTTTGGCAAAAGCAGGATCGAGAGAAGCAATACCCGTATGTTCGTTATAATGAAATATTTGCTGGTCGGAACGTTTGGCTTGTCCGCAGGAAACCAACAGCACAAGTAACCAACCAAAACCAGGAGCCATCCATTTTCGCATTTTCCCCGTCATTTAACTTTTGAACGATTAAATTTACAATTCAAATACGTAAAGCTGTGAAATACTTCTTTTACCTTCTCATTTTCCTGTTACCGGCCTCCATTACTGCTCAAACAGAACGACCATTAACGCGTCAGGATACACTGCGCGGCAGCGATGGTACTTTCAGAACCTGGTGGGATGTGCAACGATATGATCTTGCCGTGCAGGTTGACATCGATAACAAATCGATTAAAGGTAAAAACACCATTCGCTTTAAAGTAAATAAATCCGGCAAGCCACGCCGCCTGCAACTCGATTTGCAAATGCCTATGTCAATAGACAAAATTGAATATGTGCAATTCAAATATGGTGCATTGCCCTTTCAGCGCGAAGGAAATGTATATTGGGTGGACTTAGGCGAACGCGTATTTGAAAAAGATAGCGAGCACAGTATTGTTGTGCATTTTAGCGGAACTCCACGGGCAGCTATACGTGCTCCCTGGGACGGAGGATGGGTATGGGCAAAAGATTCGTTGGATCGTCCATGGATTACAGTTGCTTGTCAGGGACTAGGTGCCAGCGTATGGTATCCCTGTAAAGATTATCAGGGCGACGAACCCAATAAAGGTGCTTCACTTGCCATCACAGTTCCTGACTCTCTCACAGCTATCGGCAACGGACGACTCATTAAAAAAACTTCCGCCAATGGAAACCACACCTGGACCTGGGAGGTAAATAGCCCGATTAATAATTACAATATCATTCCTTATATCGGTTATTACGCTAATTGGGAGGAAAAATTAAAATCCTTAAATGGCCCGCTTGATGCCAGCTATTGGGTATTGGATTATAATCTTGAAAGAGCAAAGGCACATTTTAAACGCGATGTGCAACGCATGTTCGATAGCTTTGAAGATTGGTTTGGCCCCTATCCTTTTTTCAACGATGGATATAAGCTGGTTGAAACTTCGCATTTGGGAATGGAACATCAGAGTGCCGTGGCGTATGGCAACAAATACACTGATGGGTATTTGGGCAACGACCTTTCGGGCTCAGGCTGGGGTATGAAATGGGACTACATTATCATTCACGAAACCGGCCATGAATGGTTTGCCAATAATGTAAGCACTATTGATATTGCAGATATGTGGGTGCATGAAGGTTTTACTTCTTATAGTGAAGTACTATTTGTAGAAAGTAATTTCGGAAAAAAAGCCGCCGACGAATATAATAAAGGAAGCCGCAAACGCATTGGCAATAAAGAACCCATCATTGGCAAATACGGAGTTAATCGCAGAGGTAGCGGCGATATGTATCCCAAAGGCATGAACCTTCTGCATACCATCCGTCAGATAATTGACAATGATATCCAGTTCAAAAAAATCCTGAGAGGCTTAAATCAAACCTTCTATCATCAAACTATTACCAGCGCTGATGTAGAAGCTTATATAATTAAACAGTCAGGTAAAAACCTGGCACCTATCTTTGATCAATATTTAAGACAGGCAAATATTCCTGTATTGGAATATAGTTTGAAAGAAGTGGCAGGAAACCCTAATCAATATTCACTGAAAATGCGGTGGGCCGATGTAGTGGATGGTTTTGCCATGCCTGTAAAAGTAACTGTTCAGGGAAAAGATAAATGGATCTATCCTACCACAGAATGGAAAACAATCAAACTGGCAGGTAAAAAGCCAGCTGTACTTCCGGTCAACGAAAACTTTTATATCGAAACCAAAGCAATTACTGAATAGGTAATGTGTTTTGTTACATCACGCTCCTATGTTTGATCAAATTTTTTCACTGGCATGAGCACAATAAGACGGCAAA
>CALGRQ010000192.1 GCA_937880795.1 uncultured Dyadobacter sp.
TCAATCATTTCCTTTAAAGTAACCTGTGGGTAACCAAAAAGTCTGAACGACTCTGCCGCATTACTAAGCAGGGCCGTTGGTTGTTCTTCATTGATGAAGGTTGGTTCCATCTCAAAATGTTTTCCAAACTCATGCGCTAACCAGCGAACTGAAACTGTTTCAGGTCCCGTTACATTGAGAACTTTGGATGGCGAAGCACAGTGCAACAACGAGCGAATCGCCATTTCGTTGGCATCGCTTTGCCAGATCACATTAACATTCCCAGTGAGCAAATCCACCGGCTTCCCAGCCAATACCGTTTTTGCGATTTCAAGCAACACGCCATAACGGAAATCAATGGCATAGTTGAGCCTGTAAATCAATATAGGCGTACCATTTTGGTTGGAGAAATATTGAAAAATTCTTTCACGTCCAAGACACGATTGTCCGTATTCGCCCACAGGCTCTGCTGGCACATCCTCCGTAGCACCTCCTGAACCTACTGCTGTATACGGATACACATTTCCAGTGGAGTAAACTACAATGTTGGCGTTCTTAAATTTTTCGGCAACCCGGCCCGGCAAATAACTATTCATAGCCCAGGTATAGGGCTGATTATTTTTAGTCCCAAACTTGGTACCTGCTAAATAAAGTACGTTTGGGGCGTCGGGCAATGCTTGTAACTGTGCATCATCCAGTATATCGGCTACGATCGTTTCTATACCTTCGCTGTTCAGCTGAGCGGCGAGTCCTTCTTCACTGAACCTTGAAACGCCAATAACTCTGTTGGATTTTGATGCCTGATCCAGTGCTGCTTTGGTTAATCTGGCAATGCTCGGTCCTATTTTTCCACCGGCACCTATAATCAGTATGTCTCCTTCAATCTTAGAAATATCAGCAACAAGTGCTGGTGAAGGTTGCAGGAATTGCTCCTGAAATATTTGCTCTCCCATTATATTTTACTTGAAAAGTGGGTTATTAATTAATTCTTTACAATTGATGATTGCCAAACCGAAAATGATGAGAAGGCCCAATCCACCAAAAAATTTAACCATCGGGCTGTTTACTTTCTCGCCCATGATTTTCTCATCATTGCCCACGAAGTACATGGCTGTACCGATAAAGGGAACAATGAGAATGGTTACACTTTGGGCAAATACGATGAGCTCCAAGGGAAGTTTACCAAAACGGATGGCTATACTCGCACCGATTACCATGACACCAGCCACCAGGTAACGCACAGATTTTGAACTAAAATTACTTCCTAGCCCCAATGCATCGCCCAATAACGTACCGCCCACGGATGCGTTACCGATTAGCGAAGAAAATGCTGCACCGAACAAACCGATCAAGAAAACTATGGCTGCGTGTTTTCCGAAGATAGGTTCTAACGCTTTTGCCATATCGTTTGCGGAATTCACGGCAATGCCTTTTGGATGTAATACAGCAGCTGCGCAAATGATTACGATTGCACACATAAAACCCAAAAGGATGATCCCTGTGATGCTGTCGTTTTTTGCGGTTCGCAATTCAGGGTTGATTCTAATTCTTTCCTGAATTAAATACGACTGATATAGGGCTCCTACAATCGAAAAACAGGAAGCTATGAATGCGATAATGAGTCCATGAGAACCCTCCGGTATACTGGGAATTACAAAACCTTTGGTTACTTCGACAACATCCGGCTTTGCGTAAAACAAGGTCGTGAAAAAGGAAAACAGCTTTACAAAGATCAGCAGGATCATAACCCCCTCCAGTACCTTATAAAAGCTTCTGAAAAACAGTAAACTTATACCCAATGCATTAAATACAATAATCCAGATTTCGGGTGCTGTATTAAACATACCCGCCGCGGCAATTCCTATACCCACACTGTTACCTGCCTGAAATGAGGTGGTCACCAAAAACACACCTATACCCATGGCAACGGAAGCGGACTTACCCCATTTTTGCCTCACCGAAGCAAGTAACGACTGATTCGTGGCCACCCCGATCCTTGTAGACATGGACACAAAAACGGCCATAAAGAAAATTGCCAAAATTACCACCCAAAGCAACGAATACCCATAGGATGCGCCTAATTTGGAGGTTATAGTAAGTTTACTTGGTCCGAAAACCAATGCCGCGGTAATGAGACCTGGCCCCAGTGATTTAAGCCATCTAATGAGGAAGGATTGATTGTTGTTCATCCCAAAAAGGTTAAGGTGGTATTGCATATGCCTTCCCACGGTGGGTAGGTATGCTAAGGGTTAGCAAAAAATTTGATTGAAAACCGGTAACCGAATCTATGGTTTTGGTGATAGATTTCCGGTTACCGATAAAATAGATTCCTATACTTGTGGTGCCCAATAAGTACAATTTCCTTCGGCCGCAATGGGACCTGCGAACAGCAAACAACCTCCGCAATCTTTCCCTTCGGCAGCCGGCACCCACAATTTGCAGCTGTCGCATTGTTTGTCAGGAACGGCAGAAACACTCACATAGCCTAAGGCTTTTCTTTTTTCGACATCCACCGGATCTACACCGGTAAGATCCTCACAAGTATTTTGCTTGGCTACTTTTTTTTCGGATGCCCCTTTTGACGATATAGCCTTGCTACTTCCACAGTTACTGAGCACCAAACCACCAGACCCCAACAACATCAATGAGCAACATTTTTGTAGAAAGTCTCTCCTCTTTTTCATATCCATGATCTTATTATTTTACGATGGGCTCATACAAACCGACATCGATGTGAATCAAATTTCCAATGCCTTTCTAACCGTCTCAGCGGCTTTCTTGACATTATCCTGCGTATCAGCAGCCCATTTCAGTATAGTTTTTGAAACGCTCTTATCTGCCATAGTTTTGTTCTGAGACCTCTTGATTCCTTTTGCTAAACCATTCAAACCAGCGGCCTTAGATTCGGACGCACCTTTGTCAAGCACAGCAAGGAATTTTGCCATTTCATTTTTACCGTTACGGCTACCAATGATATAGCCAAAATCTTCTGCAAACTTCACCTTACCCGCCGAAGCAATTTTAAAGAAATCGCGACCTCCAAGCACCTCAAGCATCTCCACCGACGAACCGGGTATAGAACTTAAAAGGGCTGCTCTAAACATAGCATCTTCAATGTTTTTATCTGCATTTTTAGCCATGGTAGCTATTACCTCTTTGCCCGTAAACTGGCCAAGGCTCAAATACGCCTGATACGCAACCTGTGGGTTTGCATCTTCGGTAAGACGAATTACGTCCGACAAATTTTCGGATTTCTTCTCAGCCAATACGAGTGCATTTTCACGAAGGCCTGCATGGTTCGACGACAACGCCTCTTTAATCATTTTGTCATCCAGGGCATTCATACCATCCAGGGCGAAAAATGCATGTATTTTCGTATTTCCATCCGTACTTTCTGCATATAGCTTTTGCAACTTCGGAATCACACTTTTATCCTGACGTTCTAATAACAGCCTCTGTGCGTTCAGTCTCCACCATTGGTTCGGGTGCTTTAACAATTCCACCAACTCTTCCGCCTTCTTACCATCGAGGTTTGGGATCTCGACTTTACGTTTTTCTCCTGATTTTGGAAAAATACGCCAAACCCTTCCGTATTGCTCACCATTATCGAAGTCCATATCTGCCTTCAAATCCTCCGGAATCGAAACCGGTGTTTCAATGTGTTGACGGTACATGTCTACCATATACAAGTAACCGTCTGGTCCGGACGTAAAATTGGCAGGGCGGAACCAGGGATCCGTTGAAGCAAGAAACTCTTTATCTTTTTCGCCCTCCGCACGCGTTGCCACAAAAGCAGCCTGGCCCGGCACCGACTTAATCACGTCACGGTGAACCAGGTTACCCGCTACGTCACCGGTAAAAATATTACCGTAAAATCCAGCAGGGAAACCATCACCACCAAAGAATGTGGCACCAGATGCTCCCGTGAAATGATCTCGTGCATATTCCTTATATCCCGTCTTCATCGAATCATACTTGGCCTGACGCCGATCACTCCGCTGTTGTCTCCAATATGGCGTAGCCGACTTTTGGAACATTTCCAGTTCATGGTCCGAAATATTCACATCGGTGCGATAACTTGGCATAAAGGCATGACGATGCATATAGCGCCACGCGATTGGCGACTGCTGAATGTGCAGCGTATTTTGCGTATAAAACTTATGACCAGCATCGTCAACAGCCAACCCAAACTGACCTGTACCCGCCTCTACTTCAAATAATCCAAGATCAGGACGGAATCTAAAATTGCCCCCTGCCACATTCAAAGCCCCTTTTTCCGGATGTTTTTTTGACGTGATCATCCCAGCTTGACCATGGTTATTGGCATATACCCAGTTGTCGGGTCCAAACCGTAGACTGGTTATTTGTGCCTCCGAGTTCTTTGCAAAGAAGCCGGTAAACAGCACTTCCCGAATGTCAGCCTTAAAGTCGCCGTTGGTATCTTTTAAATACAGAATATCAGGTGCAGCTGTAACAATAATTCCCCCCTTCCACGGTAAAATGGAAGTTGCGCTTGGTAAACCTTCGGCAAAAACATAAGACTTATCAATTTTTCCATCACCATCTGTATCTTTCATGAGCCTAATTCTGCCCTTGAAGTTTCCCGGTTCTGCATCATAGGGATAGTCCCCCATTTCGACCACATAAATATTCCCGCTTCCATCGAACACAAGGTCGATGGGTGAAAGCACTTCCGGTTCGGTAACAAACGACTCTATACCGAAAGCATCATGTAACTGGAAGGTTTGTTTTTCCTTCTCGGCGGTAAGTGCTTGGGTGTATCGTTGTGCCAACCCAGGTAAGGTTGAAAGGCCCAGCATCACCGCTGTAACCGTTTTTATATATCTCACTTTCATTACTGTTCTTGTCGTTTAATCATTTCGGCATTCTTGTACACCTTTTCAAGGGCTCCGGCAATCGCTGCCATGTCTTGTTTGCTACCCAAAAGCATATTTTGCGTAAACCATACCGCCTCTTCTCCACACAGCTTCTCGGTCAGCGGGCATTTATTACGCTCATTGTATTTGTTTATATCAAGCATTTCCTTTGGATACATTTTCTTGAAATTATTCGTCGCAAAAGTATCTTTCAGGAAAGGCTGTGTATTTAATGGTATATATCCACTCGTACATGGTACCCCTTCTGCGCGCATGGCTTTCAGGAAACCGGCCCGCGATAAGTTTTTAAACGCTTCCTTTTTATAGCGGAAAGCAAATAAGTGGAATGCGCCTCTGGTTACATTTTTATATAACTCATAGGGCGCAATACCCGGAATGTCCTTAATCTGGGATTTGAGATATTCGGCATTCACATTTCTGGTTGTTGTTTCAGCATCCAGGCGTTTGAGCTGAGCCAGTCCAATAGCGGCCTGATATTCGGTGAAGCGTACTTTGGTATTGTACATAATGCTACCCGTACCCACCGCACCTACTGCCGTTCCATACGGTGTACCCAGGTTATGATAAGAATAACACCGGTCCATAAATTCATTATTGTTACTTACAATAGCCCCTCCCTCGCCAATGGGCAGGTTTTTAGAATTTTGAAAACTGAAACATCCGGCATCTCCAAAAGTTCCTACTTTTTGATGGTTATACTCCGCCAAATGAGCCTGACAAGCATCTTCAACCACCAAAAGTTTATGCTTTTTAGCAATAGCCATGATGGCGTTCATATCAGAAGGAAGTCCAAGAATATGGACCACCATGATCGCCTTGGTGCGGGGGGTTATCTGTGCCTCAATTTTAGCCGGGTCCATCTGGAATGTCTTGGGATCCACGTCCACAAAAACGGGAATAGCGCCATTGGCCAGAATGGACGAAACGGTTGAAATAAAGGTATAAGGAGGTACAATTACCTCATCACCACCGCCAACATGCAACTGATTGAGTGCGACAATGAGTGCGTTTGTGCCATTCACTACCGACAAACAGCGCTGCGCGCCAACTGCTTCGGCCCATTTTTTTTCAAATTCCGTCACCACACCGGCACGCGACCATACGCCACTTTTCAATACCTCTAATACCTGTTTATCGTCTGTTTCCGAATTCCACTGAGGCCATTTAGGCCATTTTATTGGATCCCAGGCAGGTTTTCCTCCTAGTATTGCGGGGCGCTGCACGCCCGTAATTCCGTTCGCCATCACAACATTGGAGGCGCCACCAGCCAGCATCGCTGTGATACTCGCAATGGAACTCTGCTTAACAAATTCTCTCCTGGATAGCGATTTTGATTTTTTCATTTTTCTAAACTCTGAAAATATTGACTTGTTGATTTATTTGGTCTTCTGATCCACAGCCCATCGGATAGCATTGGTAAGCAACATATTGAACGAATCCGTAGAAAAATCGGCAGGATAACCCAATGTTGTATAAAATACAGGACTCTTCCCTGCATAGCGTGTCCATGCCACAGGTTGAAGCGCATCACCTGCTTTACCATTCAGTAGCACTACTGCTTTTTTATCCTCCAACGGCTGCACCATATATAGGTTCCCCTCACTGTGATAGGGCTTCACGTTTTTAAGAATAGGATGTTTGGCGTTATCTAAAACCACTGAAACCTCAGTTCCCAACGCTACCGGACCATATCCATAGTTACCGCAGCCCAATATCTCAGGTACAAACTCAGGCCAGCTTGTATAGTCTTTTCCTACTTCTCCTCTGGTCGTAAAAGCATGATTACCCGTTCTTATAGCGACCAGCGAACCTCCTTTTTTAAGATAATTTTTAAAGAGCTGCATTTGCGCATGTGGCAATGCAATTCTTCTGGAAAACAAAACGACTACATCGGCATTCTTTAATACTTCCAGCCCTGCGAAACTGAA
>CALGRQ010000193.1 GCA_937880795.1 uncultured Dyadobacter sp.
TAAGCAAAACCGATAATTGTACAGGTGGCGTATCGCGTGTAAGTGTATCCAAAAATTGTTCGTAAGTCATTCTCTAATTCTAATATAAGCAAGTCAAATAATGGATTACAAGTTGCGAAAAAAGCCCAGAACATAAAAATTCCACGGGCCAATTGTATGTTCCGCCGAATGCCCTTCCCTTCCGGTTTTCTTCTCATTTTTCCTTGTATATTGTATGACTGATTGCTAATTAAACCAAAACCATATGCTTAAACAATTATCAACGTTAGTCGCGTTGCTTGGCGTAAGCATGCTATCGCATGCGCAGGAAACATTCCCCAGAAATGGAGCCTATGACCAACGCAGCGGACGCTACGCCTTCACCAATGCGAACATTGTTGTAGATTCTAAAACTACCATCACGAACGGGACGCTACTTATCGAAAACGGTTTAATCCGTGAAGTGAGCAAGCAGGTTAAAATTCCCACAGGCACAGTAGTGATCGACTTGAAGGGTAAATACATTTATCCATCACTGATTGACCTGGACTCCGACTACGGAATGCCCGAAGTTAAGATAGAGCGCCGGACCGGTGGTCGTCAAACTCCTCAGCTTGAATCCAACAAAAAAGGCGCATACGGCTGGAACCAGGCTATACAGCCAGAAAACGAAGCAGGAAAGCTTTTTACCCCGGACGCTAAAAAAGCCGAAGATTTAAGAAAAATGGGATTCGGTACTGTACTGAGTCACTCGCACGACGGTATCGTAAGAGGTAGTGGAGCACTACTATCGTTAACAGACGAGTCGGCCAATAAAGCCATTTTGAATGGCAAGGCCTCTTCTCACTTCTCTTTCAGCAAAGGTACATCGGGGCAGACATACCCGTCATCTGCAATGGGGGTAGTAGCCTTACTTCGCCAGCACTACTACGATGCAGACTGGTATGCTAAGGGAGGAAAAAATCAAGAAAAAAATCTATCGCTAGAAGCTTTCAATGAACTTAAAGGCTTGCCATCGTTTTTTGAAACGAATGACAAATACTCACTCTTACGCGCCGACAAAATTGGAGATGAATTTGGTGTACAATACATCATTCGTGGCGGAGGAGACGAGTACCAACGACTGAATGAAATAAAAGCAACAAAAGCGACCCTACTCCTACCGCTTGCCTTTCCCGAAGCATACGACGTTGCCGATCCTTGGGATGCCGATCTGATTAGTATCTCGCAACTTAAACATTGGGAGTTAGCGCCTAAAAATGCATCAGAGGTAGCCAAAGCAGCCATTCCTTTCGCGCTTACGACTTCCGGATTAAAGAACAAAAATGATTTCTGGAAAAATATAAGAACCGCGATCGAATATGGCTTGCCCAAAGAAAAAGCATTGGAAGCCCTCACTACTTTGCCGGCAAGTGTCATCAAAGCAGACGGTCAGGTAGGAAGTATCAAAGCAGGCTTATTAGCCAACTTCCTGATCACATCCACGGATCTTTTCAGCAAGGATAACGTCATTTATGAAAACTGGATACAAGGTAAAAAGTTTGTACTCACTGCAATCAATGCACCTGATCTACGTGGAACATATGCCCTTTCCATCAACAACCAGCCTACCGGCAAACTTCAAATTACCGGCTCGCCAGAAAAACCTGAGTACAAAGTTATTATACAGGATACCGTAAAGATTACCCCAAAAGCCATCCTGACCAATGAATTGCTTACCCTAACTTACCAACCAGACAAAAAACGCCAGGAGACCATCAGACTTACTGGATGGCTAACCGGTAATGCATTAAAAGGGGAAGGTATTTTACCAAACGGCAATGTGGTACCCTGGACGGCTACTTTCTCCGAAAAGTTTGCAGCAACTTCTCCAAAAGATACGGCTAGCAAAAAAGCCATCGAAACCGGTAAAATTGTATACCCATTTGTTGGATTTGGAAATGAAGAACTTCCAAAATCAGAAACTGTTCTCATCAAAAATGCAACGGTATGGACCAACGAAAAAGACGGTATCTTAAAAAATACGGATGTACTTATCCAAAACGGCAAAATTGCAAAAGTAGGAAAGTCATTATCCGCTCCATCAGGCTCCAAAACTGTGGATGGAACAGGAAAACATCTTACTACCGGGATCATTGATGAGCATTCGCACATTGCCCTGTTTGCAGTAAACGAAGGCGGACAAACCAGTTCTGCTGAGGTAAGAATGGCCGATGTCATCAATCCTGACGATGTAAACATATACCGCCAACTTGCGGGTGGTGTAACCACTTCTCATTTGTTACACGGCTCTGCCAATTCCATTGGTGGCCAAAGCGCTTTGATCAAATTGAAATGGGGAGGTTCTCAATCCGAAATGCTTATCCCTGAATCGAAAACGATCAAATTTGCCCTTGGGGAAAACGTAAAACAGTCTAACTGGGGTGATGTGGCACGTGTTCGCTTCCCACAAACCCGAATGGGTGTAGAACAGGTTTTCTACGATCATTTCCTACGCGCCAAAGATTACGCACAAAGCTGGAAAGCCTATAACGCCAAAAAAGGTGGAGTTGCGCCGCGCCGCGATCTTGAATTAGACGCACTGGCAGAAATTATTGCCAACGAAAGATCCATCACCTGTCACTCTTATGTACAATCGGAGATCAACATGCTTATGAGCGTTGCCGATTCATTGAAATTTAAGATTAATACGTTCACCCACATTTTGGAGGGCTATAAACTGGCTGATAAAATGCAGCAGAGAGGTATTGGTGGATCAACATTTGCCGACTGGTGGGCATATAAAATGGAAGTAAAAGAAGCCATTCCATATAATGCTGCTTTGATGTACCATCAAGGTGTTACCGTCGCGATTAACTCGGATGATGCCGAAATGGCAAGAAGGCTAAACCAGGAAGCGGCCAAAACCGTAAATTATGGTGGAGTACCGGAAGAGGAAGCATGGAAAATGGTAACGCTTAATCCTGCCAAATTACTTCATGTGGACGATAAACTTGGAAGTGTAAAAGCTGGTAAAGATGCTGACCTTGTACTTTGGAACGCCAATCCATTGTCCGTATATGCACGTCCAGAATTTACCATGATCGAAGGAACCGTTTATTTCGATCGTAAGAAGGATGAAGAAAAACAAAAGACAATGGCTGTTGAGCGTGAAAGACTGATCCAGAAAATGCTTAGTGACAAGGCCGAAGGTAAACCAACCCAAAAACCACAGGGTGCACAACCACGTATGTGGCATTGTGAAGACATCGTAGGTGTTCATGCTGAGCATGCCGAAGAAAACTAGTAAGCTCTTCGAGGATTGTCTTACCGTAAATCTTATATAAAATGAAACTAGAAAAATTCAACATATTAAACCGGGCTGCATTGGCAGTGCTTATGGCATTTGCAGTGCAACAGACGCATGCGCAAAACGTGGCGCCCGCGCTACCCCAAACAAAGCCTATTGTACTCACTGGTGCAACCATTCATACGGGCAGTGGGCAGGTTATTGAAAACGGTGTTATAGCATTTGACAAAGGCATCATCACACAAGTGGGACCTGCCGGGTCTGGAAACACTACCGGCGCAGAAGTGATCGATGTAAAAGGAAAACATATTTTCCCTGGCCTTATATCATTAAATACCACTGTTGGGATCCAGGAAATTGCTTCTGTTCGTGCAACACTCGATTTTAGCGAGGTTGGTGAGGTAAATCCGCACATCCGCTCACTCATCGCCTACAATACCGATTCGGAGGTAATACCTACACTGAGAGGAAACGGCGTGCTGCTTTCACAAGCTGTACCTCAGGGAGGCATTGTTTCAGGCTCCTCTTCCGTATTTTATACAGATGGCTGGAACTGGGAAGATGCGGTTTTGAAAAAAGACGATGGTATATGGCTTAACTGGCCAGCTTTTTTGGCAAGAAGCTTCAACTTTGAAGACTTCTCGGTAACGATGAAACGCAACGAAAATCGCCAGGAAGTAATGGATAAGTTTAAGTCGGTGTTTGCCGACGCAAAAGCTTATGCTGATGTTGCCAACCCTTCTCCGGTTAACTTGCGCTTAGCTGCCATGAAACCTTTATTCGAGGGCACCACGAACCTATACATTCGTGCGGAATATGCAAAGGACATCGTGGAAGCGGTTAAATTCGCCAAAGAAGCAGGTGTAAAGAAGGTAGTCATCGTTGGTGGAGACGAATCCTATAAAGTCGCTTCTTTCTTGAAAGAAAACCAGGTTCCGGTGGTATTGAACCCAACGCACCGCTTACCAAACCGTGTTGATGAAAACGTATTCCAACCGTATGAACTACCAGCTCTGCTGCACAAAGCAGGTGTAAAGGTGGCCATTACCTATTCGGAAGAATGGTGGAGAACTCGTAACCTGGCATTCCTTGCGGGCACGTCGTCGGGTTACGGAAATATAACTCCGGAAGAAGCGCTTCAATTCATCACCCGCAATGCGGCTGAAATTATTGGCGCCGACAAGCAAATTGGAACTCTGGAAAAAGGGAAACATGCATCATTCCTGGTTTCAGAAGGTGATATTCTGGATATGCGCGGAAATGACGTAACCATGGTTTTCATCAAAGGTGGCAAGGTAAATCTTGACGATAAACAAAAACGCCTTTACGAAAAGTATAAAACTAAATACAGTAAAAATTAACCATCTGCTGCTGTATGAGAAAAGGGGCTATCGGAAAATTTTCCGATGGCCCCTTTTTAGTGATATATACAGAAATTAATGTAATCACTTAAAGCAGATAAATTCCTTCATCAGCAATTCTGATAATCCCCTGCTTATATAGGCCTCCAATCGCCTTTTTAAATACTTTTTTACTGATTTGCAGTCGTTTATAAATATCCTCAGGAGAGCTTCCATCCGACAAATTCATAAAACCTTTGTCATTTTTCAATTCTTGTAAAATGCGTTGAGCACTCGGTTCAATATGCTCACCACCTACTTTTTGTAAAGTAATATCCAGCTTATTCTCAGGTCTTATTTTCTTGATATATCCCTTCAATGAGTCTCCCGGATTTAAATCGCGGAACACTTCGTTATGATATATAAGTCCTTTATGATACTGATTAACGATGGCATTGTAGCCCAAATCTGTTTTCTGCCAAACCAATAAATCCACCTCGTCTCCCTCTGCAACCGTCAAACGCTCGTTTTCCAGGAAACGATCAATTTTGGTAGAAGCTATCAGTCGTGAAGATTTATGATCTAGGTATAGGAATACCACGTGCCACTCCCCAATTTCCATGGGTACACTTTGTTCTCTAAATGGAACAAAAAGGTCCTTAATAAGTCCCCAATCCATAAAAGCACCATGCTCAGAGACATCCTTCACCTGTAAAGTAGCAAATTCATTTCTGACAATTTCCGGGGTTTCCGTTGTAGCAACGGGTCTATCCTCTGAATCCAGATAGACAAACCCCCGAATGGTATCGCCAATTTGCATCTCGTCGGTGAGATATTGGTTGGGCAAAAGTACCTCTTCTCCCTCTACCTCGCTCAAAAACATGCCGACGCTGGTTAACCTTTCAATGGTCAGGTTATTATATTTTCCTATAAAAAGCATTACTGTTCCTCTATGTTAAGTCGCAAAGGTAGTGGATTCACAGATAGAATCATTACGTGAATGTAATGTCGTCGACATAGAGCATAACGTTACTCTAACGTATTGCTTAACCTTTTCAACTCAATTTCCGCAGTTTTAGCTGCATAGTTGATGTTGATCATACGGAAACCTGCATCCTCAAAACTTTTTTGCGCCTCCCGCAAATCCACAATCGTTGCCTGAATTAACTTAAAACGTTGCATGGTCAGGTTCAGTAATTGTTTACTCAAATCATAATTTTGCTTCTGGATATCTAGTTGCTGCAAAGAACTTTTGTACGTTTGATACATCCTTACGGCATTTGCTTCATAATCGCGAACCATGATATCCTTTTGAATCTTGGCGCTCGTGGTATTAATTTCAGCAACTTTTTGCTGACGTTTAAAAACACCGCCATTGTATATAGGCACAGCCACCGAAATCCCCGCATTCGGTCCACTCGATTGATTCAGCAAAGTTAAACCTGCCCCGCTCTGGTTTCTGGAATAGTTAAAAGCCGTGTTGAGGCGCACTGTGGGATAGCGCAACGCAGCTGTTTCTTTCACAATAAGCTGATTGATCCGAATCTGGTGATCAGCCGCTTTAACATCGGCATTCACAGCAAGCCGATCCAACACCGTGTTCATCTGCACATTCTGATCCACTGTGATGGTATCCCTTATGGCTAATTCCGATTTTGTATCAAGTGTCAACAAACGTAACAACTCTGTTTTGGCAATCTGCGCCACCATTTGCTGATCTTGCAAGGATTGAAGAAGCGTATTTAAATCTATTTGCGCCTGAAAAATATCAGCATTATTAGCCATCCCGGCTTGCTGCCTAACTTTTAATATATCTAACCGCTGTTGAGATGCTGCAATAGAGGTATTTAAAGTACTCAGATAACTTTGTTGACGCACCACATCGTAATAGCTTGTCATCACGGCGGCAATGGTATTCTGGATTTGCGCATTCAACAGTTCGCTACTTTGCGTTTGAAGTTCCGCAAGCCTCTTTTTGGTGGAAACAACGCGGTTACCGTTGTATAGCAAAATGCCGGCCGAAAGACCTGCTTGTGTGTTATTTCCTTCTGCTCCTTTTCGGCTAATTTCTACACCCGTATTCAGTTTTTGGTTTACGTTAGAAATTTGCTCTGTATTGGCTAAGGTGGCAGAAACTACCGGTAAACCACCGGCCACACCATAGTGATTAAGAAGCGTACGTGCCGAAACTTCATTTTTAGCAATCTGGATCTCATAGCTGTTTTTCAAAGCAGTAGCAATGGCTTCATCCAAGGTAATGCGTAAGCTATCTGTGGCTCCCTGACCAAAGGCTTGTGCAGTTACAAATGCCAAAATGGTCGCTGTTCGGGATATATGATTCGTAATTTTGAGTGGGTTCATGAAAAACCAATAATTGAGATATTTAAAAGATTCCTGAAAGAATAGGTCGGCCACGATTACATGACCGCCATTTCTTCAACCATTTTTTGTTCTTCTGATTTCTTATTCAATTTTGGTGAAATGAACGTGTAAACAGCTGGAATCACAAACAAGGTTAGTATCAAAGAGAAGGTTAGTCCTCCTACAATTACCACCCCAAGCGGCACCCGGCTCGTTGCAGCTGCCCCCAAACTCAAGGCAATAGGCAACGCCCCAAATGCAGTGGCAAGACTTGTCATCAAAATAGGACGAAGGCGTTGCGTTGCCGATTCTACCACGGCCTCCATACGGGATAATCCTTCGTGCTCTCGTTTCTGGTTCGCAAACTCCACGATAAGGATACCATTTTTGGTCACAAGCCCTATGAGCATGATCATCCCGATTTGAGAGAAGATATTAATCGTAAGATCGAACATATATAGGCTGAGCAATGCCCCAGCCAAAGCCAGAGGTACCGTAATCATGATGATGAAGGGATCGGTAAAGCTTTCGAACTGACCAGCCAACACCAAGTATACAAGCAATAAAGCAAGACCAAAAGCAAAACTGGTGTTCGACGAACTCTCCTGGTAATCCCTGGACGGGCCGCTCAACGAGGTTTGGAAGGTTTCATCCAGCAACCGGCTGGCAATAGCCTGCATAGCAAGTACACCATCACCCACTGTTTTCCCTTCAACAAGGGACGCAGAAATAGTAGCACTCTTATATCTGTTGTAATGATACAGCGTTGGTGGACCACTTTCTTCTGCCATGTTCACGACGGCAGAAAGAGGAATGTTTTCTCCCCGATTATTACGCACATAGAGTTTGGAAATATCTGCTGGCTTGCTTCTTTCACCCCGCTCAACTTGGCCAATTACCTGATACTGCTGACCATTCATAATGAAATACGCGAGGCGCCTTCCACTGAATGCAGCCTGAATCGTGCCTGCTATATCGGTGGTTGACAAACCTAAATCCTTTGCTTTTAAACGATCAATCGTTAATCGAATCTCCGGCTTATTGAACTTTAAATTGGCATCCACATTTTGAAACGTAGGGTCCTTACGAGCCTCTTCCAAAAACTTAGGCAATACCTCCGCAATTTTATCAAAATCAAGATTTTGCAATACAAACTGAACCGGCAGCGCGCCTCTCGATCCTATACCTACGGCGATGGTTTGTTCTTGAGTTGCAAAAATTCGAGCGTCATTAAACTGAGGTAATTTTTTGTTAATAGCCATAGCAATTTCGTTTTGGCTACGGATACGCTCACCCGCTGGTACGAGACCTACCCTACCCATACCACTATTAACGCCTGTTCCACTCATTCCCGGTGTTGACGAAAAAGTAAAAGCTTTTTCCGGTATCGAATCGTTCAGGTAATCAACCACTTCATCAGATATACGTTGATCTGATCATAGCTGGTTCCCTCAGGTGCGGTCATGGTAAGACGCACACTATTTCTGTCTTCCATTGGCGCCAATTCACTTTGCAAATTCGTATAGGTGAAGTAAATCAAAACCCCGCATAGTGCAACCACTACCCACGCTGCCCAGCGAATTTTCATAAACCCTTTGAGCATGTTGTGGTAACCATCTTCCATACCTTTAAAGAAAGGTTCCGTTTTATTATAGAACCAGCCATGCCCTGAGTCCTTACGGTTTAAAACAACGTTTAGAACCGGAGTAATCGTTAGAGACACAAAGGCGGATATCAATACCGCGGATGCTACCACAATACCAAATTCACGGAAAAGACTACCTACAAAACCTTCGAGGAAAATAACCGGTAAGAATACCACCGCCAAAGTAAGGGACGTAGAGATAACCGCGAAGAATATCTCCTTACTGCCTTCCAAAGCAGCCTGCCTGATATTAAGGCCACTTTCTAATTTTCGGAATATATTTTCCGTTACCACAATACCATCGTCCACCACAAGTCCGGTTGCCAATACAATACCTAACAAAGTGAGGATATTGATGGAAAAACCACACATATACATCACAAAGAAGGTAGCAACCAAAGAAATGGGTATATCGATCAATGGCCTAACCGCAACTAGTAAATTCCTGAAAAAGAACAAGATAACGATTACTACCAATCCGAAAGATATGATCAAGGTCTCTTCAACTTCCTCGATGGATTGGCGAACCAGTCGCGTGTTGTCGATCAAAACATTAAAGGTAACATCCGACTTGTTCGATTTCTGAATCTCTTCCAAACGTTTATTAAACTCTTTGGATATATTCACATAATTGGCACCCGGCTGCGGTATTACCGCCAAACCTACGGCAGGAACACTATTGTATTTCCAACTTTGTTCTTCATTCTCCGGCCCAAGCTCTACCTTCGCAACATTAGACAAGCGAACGATCCCGGTACCATCATCCTTGATAACCAAATCATTAAACTCCTTCTCTGTTGTAAGCCTTCCCATGGTTCTGATGGTAAGCTCTGTATTGCCCCCATATATTTTACCAGCCGGTAGCTCTACGTTTTCGGAACTAAGCGTACTGCTTATATCATTAAATGATACATTATATGCACTCATTTTATCGGCATCCAGCCAGATACGCATGGCATATTTTTTCTGGCCAAAAATGTTAATTGCACTTACGCCCTCAATGGTTTGTAAGCTTTGCTGCAAAACATTTTCAGCATATTCACTTAGTTCCAATATACCTTTTGAAGGACTCTGTACAGCCAATAGTAATATAAAGTCACTGTTTGCATCGGCTTTGCTTACCACAGGAGGTGCATCTATATCCTGCGGAAGGTTACGCTGCGCCTGACTTACCTTATCCCGAACGTCATTAGCGGCAGCTTCGAGGTCGGATTCTAGGTTAAACTCAACCGTAATATTGCTCATACCCACCTGACTCGATGAGCTGATTGTTTTAATTCCCGGGATACCGTTTATACTCTTTTCGAGTGGTTCAGTAATTTGGCTTTCAATAATATCGGCGTTGGCCCCCACGTAGCTGGTTCGAACGTTTACAATCGGAGGGTCAATAGCGGGATAGTCGCGAAGCGATAGAAAACTATAACCTACTATCCCAAACAGGATCACGAGTAGGTTCATAACCACGGCTAGTACAGGCCGTTTCAGAGATAATTCCGAAATATTCATAATGATAGTTTCAAGGAAAAGGTCCTTCCTGGTGCTTACTTATTAACAACTTTCAAGTCTCTCACACTTCTCACCTTTACAGGTGCATCAGGTCGGGTAAATAAAACACCCGAAACAACCACAGAATCTCCTACGCTAAGCCCTTGTGTAACCTCAATATATTCTTCCTGTCTGGCCCCGGTTTCAACATTTACAAAAAAAGCCTTACCGTCTTTTACGGTAACAACCTTTTTACTTCTGGAGTCAGGAATTATGCAATTGGCAGGAATGAGTATACTGCTTTTGTCTGCACCTTCTTTTAAGTAAACTTTAACAAATGAACCTGGCGTAACATTTCCTCCATTTAACACCGCTCGTACGGTAAGATTTCGCGAACTCTCACTAATTTGAGGTTCGGTCGCTATAATTCTTGCCAGCTGCCTTTCACCACCACTTTTATCCAGTAATACTTCAACGGTACTTCCTTTTTGAACATATTTTTGGTAAGATTCAGGCACCATGAAATCGATTCGCAACTGAGAAAGTTGTTGCATCGTTGCCAGCACACTGGTTGGCGTCACATACGATCCTGCACTTACTCTTCTTAATCCAACAACCCCTGTAAACGGGGCACGTATTACTGTTTTTTCAATTAATGTTTTTGAATAGGCTATATCCGCCTTCAAACCATTGACCGTATTTACCGCAATGTCGTAATCAGCCTGATTTACGCCATTAATGTCGATCAACTGCTTTAACCGATTTTCTGTTTTTTCAGCCAATTCCAGCTGCACCGTAAGTTTGTTCACCTGGGCTTCCAAATCGGCACTATTGATGCGTGCCATTACAGTTCCCTTCGCCACGGAAGCCCCCTCCGGAATATTTAAAAATGTAAGTAACCCACTTACTTCTGGCCTCAGCTCGGCAAATTCGTTAGCAACCACGCTACCATTCACTTCTACCTGATTTCCAATCTGTTCCGACTTGGCAATAATGACATCCACGGTCGTTGGCCCGCTCTTTCCTTTCTGTTCGAACGTATTTTTCTTTTCCTTACATGAAACTGAAAAGAGCAGCGCACTCGATATTAAAATAGAGGAAAAATAAGGAGTAAACTTCATTTTGCCTGTGTACACAAGGCGGGTATACTTTGCATTCATAAAATAATCCGTTTTCGGAAGATAGGCTGGTTTAGAAATTGTACTGATTATTAAAACTTACCCGGCTATTCATCATTATATGTATATATACATTATAAAGTAAACAGTGGGGTTTTATACTAATTTATAAGGCATGAAAATTTCAATCCGGTGGCATAACCTACCCTAACGGGACCAAAAAATCGGATAAAATACAAGCACTCACACCCACAAAGAACTTATATTTAAATACTTACAATAAATAACAAGGGCAAATAAAAATCCAAACACAAGTATACAATAGGTAACTTATAGTTATTATACTCCAATTACATTGAGTAATGTATTACACTTTAATTCCGTCTCCTCCCACTCCAATTGGGGAACCGAATCTTCTGTGATACCCGCTCCTGCAAATAAAGTGGCGATACCCTCCTTTAAACGCAAACTACGCAGGT
>CALGRQ010000194.1 GCA_937880795.1 uncultured Dyadobacter sp.
AACTCATCGCCTTTCATGGGTAGTTCAAAATGAATCACATGCTTAACCTCTGGAATATCCAGTCCCCGAGCTGCCAAATCCGTTGCAGCCAGATAGAGCACAGATCCATTTCGAAAACGCATCAACGTTCTTTCGCGATCGACCTGTTCTAGTTTTCCGTGAAAAAAGGCACATTCCACGCTCTCCTGCTTCAAAACAGCGCTGATGCGCTCAACGGTATCTCGCTGGTTGCAAAAAATCATCGCAGATTCAGATCCGAAAGTGCCGAGTAATTTCAACAAACTAACCATTTTATCACCCTTTTCAGCAGGTACCTCCACCAGAGTAAGTCCTTGCGCCTGATTCTTATTGGTAATAAAATCCAACTCCACAGGAGTGCGGAAACCCACGAATTTCGGTATTTTTGCTCCACCAGTGGCTGATACCAAAATCTTCTTTTTGACGCCTCTTACATTATTAACGATCTCGGTCATCTCCTCCTGAAAACCCATTTCCAGGGATTTATCAAACTCGTCCAATACCAATGTGGTGATTTGGCGATACGAAAACGACTGGCGATGCATATGATCAAGCAGTCTTCCCGGTGTACCAATCAATAGCGCTGGGGGCTCACTAAGGCTACGTACTTCAGTTTGCATATCATGTCCACCATAACAGCACAGTACTTTGAAACCCGTAGACAATTTGCGCCATACCTGTTCAATTTGTAAAGCGAGTTCACGCGTAGGAACAATAACTAAGCACTGTACCTGATCCACCTCCTTTTTTAGAAGTGACATCACCGGCAACAGAAATGCCAGGGTCTTCCCCGAACCGGTTGGTGACAAAAGCAAAACTTCATTGCTATCTGCAATTGCATTTATAGCAGCTTCCTGCATTTCATTTAATGCGGATATACCCAAGCCGGCAATGGCGGCTGTTAAATTTTCTTGATCTGACATGAAACAAAGGTACTTGTTCTGTCAGTGATACGATGAAAAATGGGCAGAATCATTTTGCGACACCCTTAAACTGTTTGGCTTCGGGATACAAGTTAAGGCCCAAAAACCGCCATTCATGGGTACCCGTAACGGTATAATGAAGTTGATTATTGGTGAAGTTAAAGGTAGTTTGATGTGTCTTCCACCCATGTCCTATCACCAGTCCACTCTGCGAGATTTCGCCTTTTATATTTCCTTGCAAATCTTTGGGATAAGCATAAAACAAAACGGTGGAATACAACAAGGCCTCATCCAGCGTATGAATGCCCGTCACCATATCTCCCTCAAATGAAGTAGAAGGCTTACTGTCTGTAACAGTCCCTTTGATAAACGACAAACTCCCCAATATAAAAACAACCAGAGCGGCCGTGCCCAGGTTATCCTTAATCCATTTTAAAACACTAAAACTTATGTATAAAAACCAGGCTAATACAGCAAGGTTTAATACAGACCATCCAAGATATAGAATCCCCATACAACACGAATATTAAACAAAAGGCAGCCCTTGTAAGACTGCCCGAAGATACTAGTACAAATCCTCTGAACGTTCCAGCATTAATATAGACGATTGAGGAACAATTACGTACTTCTCTCCATCATATTCCAGATCTATGGCATTCCGTTGCAGGTAAATGGCCACGTCACCTTCAATAGATTGTAATGGCATGTATTTCACCTTTTCTTCGGTTTCTTTCCAGGGTTCATCTTCTGTTGCCGCCGGTATAGGATAGCCCGGCCCTACCTTAATGACGTACCCACTTTGCACCTGTTCCTTTTCCGTTACCGTTGGCGGTAAATATAACCCGCTGTTGGTTCGGTCCGTAGGACTTTTAGGCTTTATCAATACACGGTCTCCTACGATAATCAGTTTTTTTAAGCGGTTATCAGACGTCACTTCGTACATGTTATTAAACTATATGGGATATAAACTAATACAATACTAGGGCTATAAACATTGCTCAGGATATGATAACAACAATATAGTCCGAAATGTTTAAAGGTTCCTCCAATCGATTAGAACTGGAAATAGATAAACTGATTTTCAGTAACCAGACCGAGGAAGTAAGTTAAGAAGACCGTTAGACCGAATAGCACGAAGAATGCCACGGTGTTCCTGGTTGGAATACGGAGTACAAAATGCTCTTTGATCAAAAGAAAGATGATCAAAAATACGCAAAACCACATCTCCATAGCATTGAACGGAGTATACAGTTTTTCACTCCATGAGAATGTTGCCATTTTTTGCAAGAAGGTAAACGAGCGACTCACAGGCGACATATGATTCCTGAAAAATACCCAAGCTATCGTCACCAAAACAAAAGTAAAAACAATACCCAACGTCTTGGTCAGTATATTTTTAGGGATTTCAAGACCTGCCTTTTTAAGCCATTTGTCGCGTATTGCAGCGCTAACCTGATATGTTCCATGTAACGCTCCCCATATCACGTAGTTCCAGCTGGCACCGTGCCACAAACCACTCACCAGAAACACAATGAACTGATTTCTATATCGGTTAAATTCCCCGTTTCGGTTACCTCCTAATGGTATATACAAATAATCCTTAAACCATGTGGAAAGCGAAATATGCCATCTCCCCCAGAATTCGGCAACGGATGATGCTTCATAGGGCGATCGGAAGTTATCCATCAGCGTAAAGCCCATGACCCGAGCGGCGCCAATGGCGATGTCCGAATATCCGCTAAAATCGCAATAGATTTGAAATGCAAAGAAGGTGGTGGCTACTAACAGAGACAGACCGTTTTGTTGCGCAGGATTGTCATATACATAATTTACAACCTCGGCCAACCGATCGGCAATCACGATCTTTTTAAACATCCCAAATGCCATTTGCATAAGGCCAGCCTTTACTTGCTCAAAATCATACTTGAAATAAGTATGGAACTGATGCAGCATATTTTGAGGCCGCTCAATAGGACCCGCTACGAGCTGCGGATAAAACATCACGTATAGGGCATAAATACCAAAGTTTTTCTCCGCAGCCTGATTACCGCGATACACCTCTATGGTGTAACTCATGGCTTGAAAAGTATGGAATGATAAACCAATAGGCAGTATTACATGCCCTCCACCATCAACCATCCATTGCGCAATGGGTTGCGGAATAAGCCGTTCCAAAGGCGGAACTATAGACCTGAGGTCGAAAAAGTTAAGTATATCGTTTACTGAGCCTCTACCAAAATCATAATATTTGAAAAATGCCAGGATACCTATGTTAGATATTAAGCTGATAATCAACAACAACCGTTTTCGCCTTTGATCCTCAGCTTGCGCAATCCAAATCCCTGCGTAATAGTCAATTACAATAGTACCAAACAGGATCAGAATAAATACCGGCTTGAAAACCATGTAGAAATAGCAACTGGTTGCCAAAAGCAGCATCCAGCGTCCTCGCCACGATAAGCTGAAATAAGCCAACGTAACGACGATAAAAAAGACTATAAATTGAATTGAATTAAATACCATCCGATCAAATATACTCGCGGTTAATAATCTCCTCCTTTACAATATATAGAGGGCGATTTTTTGATTGAAAGAATATCCTCAAAACGTATTCTCCAATAATACCCAGGGCAAGCAACTGTACACCACTGAACAGTATGATCACAAACAACAAGGAGGTAAATCCTTCAATAACCTGTGTGAAGAATAATTTTTTGATTACCACAATTATAAAATAAACCAGGGAGATCAAAATCGCAATAACACCCGTACGGCTCATGAACTTAATGGGGAATTCACTAAAATTGAATATACCGTTATAAGCTAAATTCAATAATTGCTTTAATGAATATTTTGATTCGCCGGCCACACGCGCATCGCGCTCATATTCGAAACCGGTTTGCTTAAATCCGATCCAGGAGCGCATTCCGCGGAGGTATCGGCTTTCTTCCGGCATTTTGTTCAGTACATCTACAACGCGACGGCTAATCAATGCGAAGTCGCCACTATCTAATGGGATATCTACATAAGAAATGGAACGAAGCATGCGATAGAACAGGAAATACCCTGTTTTTTTCAACCAACCCTCTTTTCTTTTTCGTCTTACGGCGTAAACCACGTCGTTACCTTCCTGATATAATTTATAAAAATCCGGAAGTAACTCTGGTGGGTCCTGCAAGTCGCCATCAATCACAAACAAAGCCTCAGTACCTCGTGCGCGTGCCATGCCAGCCGTAAGTGCCAGCTGATGTCCATGGTTTCGCGACAGCAATACACCATGGTAACGATCGTCGGTTAACGCGAGTTGGCGAATGCGCATGGCCGTGTCATCCTTACTCCCATCGTCAACCAGCACCACCTCTATGGAGAGTGGACTGGAGTCCATCAGTGCCGTTAAACGCTTCACCAGAAGCGGAAACGACTCAGACTCATTGTAAAGGGGAGCAACAATGGAAATTTGTGGAACTTTCAAAATTCTATCTTTATACGATTAAATCAACGGCGACAAAAATACACCTTTCGCTCAAGTTTTATCCAATTCAATTATTTACTGAATATCGACCTCCTTCAAGATACCGCCAGAAGCAACTCCATCCACAGTTTTTACGATACCCAATTCATATTTACCTTTGGGTAATGATGAAAACGGTATATCAACCACTGAGCCGTGATCATACTGTTTGAATACATTACGTCCCAAATATCTGTGTTGGGTAAGCTTAAAAATATACACCTTAGAACCTTGTCGTAAAAACGCATACTGCCCCGACTGTGGACTAAAAGCAAATTCTGACTGGTCTTCCTCTACACGGATTACACCGTTTTCAATAGAATAGCGAACATCATAATCCTCAACCACAGGTTGATCCAACTTATTAATTTCTCCCGCTAACCATTTTGTCTCAGCGGGATAGTGATAAATATCTTTGGAGGTCATTTCTTTCATCAACTGATCGACATACATCGCTGATTTTGAATGAGGTACATGTCCCAAACCAAATCCGTTGAATTCCTGGTTATAGGCATTGGATAATAAGTATTTTTTTCGTTCTGCAATTCCCGGTAGATAGGTTACGATTGAAATCCCCCATATCAGCACCCCCATGATGGTAACAAAACGGAAAACCCTATTTTGCCAAACCTGGCGCGTGGTTGAAATCATTGTCAAATAAGCAACCACCAGGAATAATGCCGGATACAATTTGTAATTGCTCACAATCATTACGAAAAAACCAAAACGAGGACGTAATAAACCAATTACAAATGCATTGGCCAGAAGAAAAATCATGATGCCCAGTAAGAAATCCTGTAAGGATTGTTCTCCCTTATTATTGCGGTTGCTAATAGCCACAAAGCCCGGATTTTTAACGGCCATTCCAAAAGTTCGTCTCAGCCATGGAAGTATGGTTACATATAACCAAACCGCTACCCAAATCATAAACAATACGCCCATGATTACAGGCAAAGTGGAACGCCAAACAATACTCTGCTCTGGAAAAAGATCAAACAAACCGCCTAAGAAAGCGAAAAAGCCCAGTACAGAGAGATGCGGATTTTTGGCAAAAAATTCAAAACTGGATTCGTTTCCCTGCGCAGACATTCCGGTAAAATATAACCCTACTGCGATGATCGCCACCACCAGCCAAATTCCCAGTTGCCGGTAGTTAGACCGTAATGTTAAAATGACTGCGCCTGCCGCCCATACAAAAATGCCACTACTCATGGCAAATGTGGCGCATATACCCGCTGACAATGCCCCTATAAACTTATGTCTGGAAAGCAGGAACATAGACAGAATGACAAAAAAGACTACCGTCTGATGCTGCATACTGCATATTGCCCACAAGAAAATCAGGTGATACTGAAATTGAAACAGAAGAAAAGGAACTGGCAAAAAGTACCATCCATTAAGGTTGCTTTTTCGAAAAGCCGACCAGATAAGCGCTAGTGAGCCTAATGTAAAACAAGCTCCCGCAATATGAATAAAAGTAATATTAAGCGTACCGGTAAGTTTGTAGTATAGTAATGTGATGAGCTTCCCCATCACCATCCGGTGTTCGTTATTGGGTTGAAAAAGAATTTTCATTCTTTCGTCCAACGCACCCGCTCCTATCCAACTGCGCAAAAAATCAGGAAACGGATCAAAATCATCGAACCATGGAACATTTACCGAATAACGAACAATGATAAATAACCATAGCAATACAGGAATTGCTACCGCAACACCCAATATTTTTCTATTTCTCTCCAATGCTATTTTGTTTCATGTACACGGCCTTTTTGCCATAATATCCGGCAAGGCATTTATTCCACCAGTGATCCTTATCCGTTTTTATATCATCATCATAAAATATAGACAATGGCTTGGATTCCAGTGCAGGTAAATACACTACGTCTTCCTTCGATGTACGTAAAATTTCGTAGCGTTGGTTCATTTCCTGATCAAATGCAGCCGCTTTACCCCGGATTAGATCCGTATAAATGAGCCGTACATTTTCGCTTTTATAGAATGACAAAAAGCAGGATACACCCAGCAATACATATAAGACCCCGTATGACATGGCCGAATATCTAAACTCACCTACTTTGCCCTTTTTAAAGTAATGATAAATGACCCCTATGATGTAGAACCAGCCGATCAGGAAAAAGAAATAAACACAATTAATTACACGGGGAGTTGGCTCTATACCTACTCCGTAATAGGAAGGGAACAATTGCGCGGATAGTACGCCTATATACAACAACACAGCGTACCAAACCGGAACGGCAAAATAGTTGCGTGCTCCGGCCGACAATCTTGACAATACCACCAACCACGCACAAGTAAATAAAAGTAAAGGAGTTCGAGATATCCATTCAAAACTCAAATAAGCAAGCTTTTTAAATGAACTGATGAACGAAAATACGACGTCGCCTCCCAATGGATTACCGCCAATTCGCGCCTGATTACCCGGTGAGCTGAAATATAAATAGCAAGAAACGGCTGTAACCCCTAACATTGCGATCATGAAACCGTCTACTTTTCGGTGGAAAAGTAATCGATAAACCCACCAGGCACCTACCAGTAGCACCATGATGAGTAAGTTTGTTTCACTACTTCCGATCACCGCAAATATGAAAAACCCGGATAAAGATGCCAGTAAAATTTTGGCCGATTGCGTGTCCTGTCTGTAAAAACGTAGTACCACCACAATCCAAAGTAAGGTGAGAATATTGGGAACAGTATAAGTCACAAAGGCCGCCATCCAGTAATAAGCTTCTGACATACTAGCCATTTTTAGCATATAGAGGAAGAAAACGACACCGGCAAAACCCAAGTGAGCCAGGCGCGAGAGTGTTGGCGTTAAATGCCTAAACAAGCTATATAGTGCAAAAATGACCCCGGCTAGCAGTACAACCGGCAAAATTTTAAAGCCAACGACCGAATGGAATAAAAGTGGATTCGAGTGGTTCAAAAAGATCCCAAAGTAACGCCCAGTCCAGCCCGAATAATAGTAATTCATGGCTTCAAGCCATCCAAATTTAAAAACTGTATCGATATAACAATAGTCATCGGCAGGGGACGGATGGTTATAGCGGGACAGGATAATCAGCGGTAACAATACGCTGATCATCAACAAAATATTAATCCAATTTCCTAAAACTCTGTACTTCTTATAAAATTTATTCATTGACTGTTTTTTCAATAATATAGCGAGGGCGACCTTTCACCTCTTCATAAATTTTACCAATATATTCCCCTATCAATCCCAGGGCCATCATATTGGATCCACTAAAAAAAGTAAGTGGTAACATCGTCGATGTCCAACCCGGAACGGTATACCCGATCAGGTATGAAAACATAATGTATATCACGATGGCCATCGCAATAAGAAAGTTGAACACACCAAAATAAAGCACCAATCGCATAGGAAATGTGGAAAAAGAAGTAATCCCATTCCATGCGAAAAGAAGCATTTTACTTAGTGGGTATTTTGTTTCTCCGGCTTGTCGCTCAAGACGATTATAAACCACTTTGTCGTTTCGGAAGCCAATGAGCGGTACTACGCCCCTTAGGAAAAGATTAATTTCCTTATAATTGCCTAGCTCCTTCAAAACACGGCGATCCATCAACCGAAAATCGGCGTGGTTAAAAACCACTGGAACACCCATTTTTTGCATCACGGTATAAAAACCCTCTGCTGTTGTACGTTTAAACCAGCTATCCGAACTGCGATCTCCCCGCACACCATACACAACCATAGCACCATCGCGGTGTTTCTCGATCATGCCCGTTATGGCGTTAATATCATCCTGCAAATCTGCATCAATGGTTATAAAGCAATCGAATGCGTCGATATTGTTCTCCAAACCAGCCATGATGGCACTTTGGTGTCCAAAATTTCGGGACAACTTCACCCCGATCACCTCAGGATCCTGAGCACTCAACGCTTCTATAATCTCCCAAGTACGATCCCGGCTTCCATCATTCACAAAGCACATTTTGCTATCGGCCGCAACCAAACCTCTGCCCTTGATGTCGTCGTAATATTGCTTTAATGAAGAATACGTTAAATGCAAAATAGCTTCCTCATTGTAGCAGGGTATTACTAAGAGCAGACGTGCTGGCTTCATTTAGTTGTTGTTTGGTTAACGAGACAAAAATAGCGGTTATTATTTAATTTCAGATTTAAGGTTACATTCTCTGTCCTTACATCATCTTGGCAATGTTTTATATAAAATAACTCCGATAAAGGAAAAGACAATATTGGGTAGCCATACGGCAACCAATGTATTGATGGTACCTGCCTCGGCCACCCCTTTGGACAAGAGGAAAAACAGGATATAGACAAACGCAAGCATAAAGCCGAGCGCAATTTGCCAACCTACGCCTTTTCTACTTTTACGTGCCGAAACAATAACCCCGATGGCCGTCAGGATTAAGATTGCAAATGGTTGGGTAAAGCGAATGTATTTTTCGATCAGGTAAACTTCTAAGCCATCGGCACCCCTGCTCTTCAGCAAATCGATATAGGCATTCAGTTCAGGTAAAGTAAAGGTTTCGAATAGGTTATAATCACTTTCAAAATCACTAGGAGCGAGGTTAATGGTGGTGTCAATTTCTGTACCCGTTTTAATTTGCTCACCCAAACTATCCAGCGTTCGCACGTGATAATTTTGCAGAGTCCATTTATTCTTCTGGGGTTGCCAAACAATTTTCTCCGCCGAAAACTTTTGAACGAGTTTGTTCCCATTCACGGTCTCCATTGTAAACTTGTTTCCCGTTTTCGTGGAGGTATTGTAGCTTTCAAGATACGCATATACATCCGGTGCAATGGTGATATGCACATTTCGCCCACTGAAATAAAACTCGTTTTTAACGTAGGTTTTCTCAAAGTTGTTACGAATTTTGTTGGCTAAGGGTAGCACCCACCCTACCTGCAAAAATGTGAGTATTCCCAGCACCGATGCACCCACCATATAGGGTAACAACATACGACCAAAACTGATCCCGCTACTTAACATGGCAATGATTTCGGTACGAGCGGCGATGCGGGAAGTAAAGAAAACCGTGGCAATAAACACCATGAGCGGACTAATGTAATTGATCCAGTAAGGAATCAGATTAAAATAGTAATCCACAATAATTTCCCGAAGCGGCGCTTTTTTATCCAAGAAATCGTCCACCTTTTCGGTATAATCGATCATACAGATAATGAGCACGATCACGAATGCCACAAAAAGGTAGGTAATCAGGAAATTTTTGATCAGGTAACGATCCAGAATTTTTAATCTCATGGCAAATTAAGTCTCATCGGCGCTGAACAAGTAAATTTTTGGATACCTCAAGACTAATGAACAACGAATTTGAGCCATTGATCCGTACAGAAGCCGACTTGTCATAGTCGTTAATTTCTGTTATTTCTAACACACACCCCAGTGTAATGCCCGAGCGATCCAGATGTTGCAGAAACGATGGCGCATGATCGAGTACCCCCATCATCAATACTTTCTCTCCCACTCCTACGTCGGTTAATATCAAATAATCGGGTTCTGTAAGATTTCCCTTTGCATCCGGAATAGGGTCACCGTGTGGGTCAAAGCGCGGATGCCCCAAAAATGAATCCAGCCTTTCTACCAACTCCTTAGATGCTATATGTTCCAGTTCTTCCGCAATTTCATGCACCTCATCCCAGCCAAAACCCAGTTTTTCGACCAGAAAAACTTCCCACAGTCTATGCTTGCGGATCACACTAATTGCCACTTTCTCCCCGGATTCGGTGAGCCTTACTCCTTGATATTTTTTATAATGTATTAGTCCCTTATCGGCCAACTTTCGAAGCATGTCAGTCACCGATGCTGCCCTGGTAGAGGTGCTCTCGGCAAGCGCGTTGGTAGTTACCTCCAAGCCTTCTCGGCCCGATAAAGCGTGAATGATTTTTAAATAATTTTCCTCAGTGAACGAATTCTGCATAATATCGAATTTTAGCCTCGGTTTTGCCTAGCCAAAAGAAATTCTAAAGTTTAATCGCCTTCACTGCCCAAAATTGGAGCAAGTGTATCAAAAGTGTAATTGGCAAAAGTACAATTTTCAAATCATAATTAAAAAAATTTAGACTACCCTAAAAATAGATTTAAATTATTATATATATTTGTTTTCAATAAATTGAAATCGTTGCATTCGTAGATGTTTGGAAATTTTAGATCAAAAGATACATCGGCCAATCATGGCGATAAACCTGAGTTGCTAGCGTCGCTTCCGGAAGTACACTCGTCTATTGCGGTACCGGAAGGCGCTGGTTTCTGGAAAAAGATGATGGCCTTTACCGGACCCGGGCTCCTGGTTGCAGTGGGCTATATAGACCCGGGAAACTGGGCAACAGACATTGAGGGTGGTTCCAGATATGGTTACACACTTCTTTCTGTTATTTTGATCTCAAATATTTTTGCAATGCTTTTGCAGCATTTGTCATTAAAGCTAGGCATTGCTACGGGTCGGGATTTAGCACAGGCTTGCCGCGATTACTACACCCGTCCGGTGTCTTTCCTGCTTTGGATTCTGGCAGAAATCGCTATTGCCGCTACCGATCTTGCCGAAGTGATAGGCTCCGCCATCGCTTTAAACCTGCTTTTTGGACTACCGCTACCCGTTGGAGTTATTTTTACGGCACTTGATGTATTATTGGTGCTTTACTTTCAGCAAAAAGGATTTCGTATCATTGAAAGTATCGTTGCCTCACTCATGGGGCTGATACTTCTGTGCTTTGCTTATGAAATGTTTGTGTCGCAGCCTTCGGTTGCCAAAATGCTGGGCGGTCTGATCCCAAAAACTGAAATCGTTACAGATCCCGGCATGTTGTATATAGCCATTGGGATATTGGGCGCAACGGTTATGCCGCATAACCTATACCTTCATTCGAGCATTGTTCAAACCCGAAATTTCAATAAGGATTACGACGGAAAAAAATCGGCCATCAAATTTGCAACCATTGATTCAACGGTGTCGCTAGGGCTCGCATTTTTCATCAATGGTTCCATCCTCATATTGGCAGCTGCCGCATTTCACAACAACGGACACTTCGCCATAGCCGATATTACAGATGCTTACCACCTCCTCGACCCAGTGTTAGGAGTAAGTTTGGCTAGTGTATTTTTTGCACTCGCCCTACTTGCCTCAGGCCAAAGCTCTACGCTAACGGGCACTCTGGCAGGCCAAATTGTGATGGAGGGCTTCCTGAACATCCGGCTTAAACCTTGGTTACGACGCTTACTAACCCGTGGTATTGCCATTATTCCTGCCCTGGTGGTTGCGATCATGTATGGCGAAAGAGGTACAGCGGAACTTCTTGTATTGAGCCAGGTTATCCTGTCGCTTCAATTAAGCTTTGCCGTGGTTCCACTTGTTTTCTTAACCTCGAAAAAGGCTATAATGGGCCGTTTTGTAAACTCTGAGATACTGCGTGTTATAAGCTGGATCATCTCCCTGGTGATCATCGGCTTAAATATTTTCCTACTCTACCAAACTTTTTTTGTTGACTAAAACAATCTAAAGATATTAATTTTCGTTTGGGCTGCTTATTGTTTGCTTGCGGTTTCCTACCTTTCGCCGATTTTTTTAAAAATGGCGAATGGAATCAAAGCATAATCTAGACAAAATCTCTGCCGCTGGCATACTTGTCGCATTTGGTATCATATACGGGGACATTGGAACTTCGCCCCTTTATGTAATGCAGGCTATTCTCTTAAATGAAGTCATCACCAATGAAATCATTTACGGGGCTATATCTTGTATTTTCTGGACATTAACTCTCCAAACCACCGTTAAATACGTTATACTAATTCTTCGGGCTGACAACCGGGGAGAAGGGGGGATTTTTGCCTTATATGCGCTCGTCCGAAAACATGCCAAATGGCTGACTGTCCCCGCCGTGATTGGTGGAAGTACGCTTTTGGCTGATGGTATTATTACCCCACCAATTTCCGTGTCTTCGGCGGTAGAAGGTTTGCAGTTGATATACCCCAACATTCAAATTATTCCCATCGTCATTTCCATTCTCACATTAATATTTGTGATTCAGGCATTTGGAACCAAAGTAGTGGGTCGGGCATTCGGGCCCATTATGGTAACTTGGTTTCTGATGTTGGGTACCTTGGGGCTTTTCCAGGTGTTGAAACACCCAGAAATCCTTAAAGCATTCAATCCCATGTACGGTATTGACTTGCTCACGAAGCACCCTGGTGGATTCTGGATGTTGGGAGCGGTTTTCCTTTGTACCACAGGAGCAGAAGCACTTTATTCTGATCTGGGACATTGCGGTAGAGAGAATATCAGAATCAGTTGGATTTTCGTAAAGATTTGCCTTTTGCTCAACTACTTTGGACAAGGCGCATGGCTGATTACAGAGCTTGGAAACCAACTAGAAGGTCGTAAACCTTTCTACGAAATTATGCCTGACTGGTGGTTACTTCCCGGGGTTGTCATTGCCACTATGGCGGCTATCATTGCGAGCCAGGCCGTTATCACAGGATCATTTACCTTAATTTCGGAAGCCATTCGGCTTAATTTTTGGCCAAAAGTACGTTTGGTTTACCCTAGTGATCAAAAGGGACAGCTATATGTACCGAGTATCAACTGGTTGCTGTGGCTAGGCTGTACCGGTGTGGTGCTGTATTTCGAAAAATCTTCAAATATGGAGGCCGCTTACGGACTGGCCATCACGCTTACAATGATCATGACCACGATCCTGTTCTCGTATTACCTCTATATGAAACGGGTGAATCTTTACATTGTAATCGCATTTATGCTCCTTTACCTTTTCATAGAAGGAATGTTCCTGGGCGCGAACCTATTAAAATTCACACATGGAGGTTGGTTCACGATTTTGGTAGGCGCTATTGTAGCTGGATTGATGACCGTTTGGTTAAAAGCATTTTACATTAAACTCCGTCTTACGGAGTATACCAAACTGGATAAATTTGTTCCGGCACTGAATGAACTTAGTCGAGACATCAGTATTCCTAAATATGCTACGCATTTGGTGTTTATGACGAATGCTTCGCGCGCCAGCGAAATTGAAACCAAGGTAATCTACTCTATTTTCCAAAAAAGGCCTAAACGTGCCGATATATACTGGTTCCTACACGTGGATACCACGGATGATCCGTATACAATGGAATATAAGGTAATTGCCGATGATGATGACGAAGACAATGTCATCAAAATCAACTTCCGACTTGGATTCCGTGTTGAGCAGCGTATCAACCTGTTTTTCAGAAAGGTGGTAGAAGATATGGTGATGAACAAAGAGGTGGACATCACGAGCCGATATGAGTCACTAAACCGTCAGAATATTACAGGGGATTTCCGGTTTGTAGTATTGGAACGTTTCTTATCGTTCGAAAATGACCTTCCATTCTTTGAACAAATGGTCATGAAAACCTACTTCTTCGTGAAGGACTTTACCACACCGGAAGATAAATGGTTTGGCTTGGACAGCAGCTCGGTAAAAATTGAAAAAGTACCGCTCATTATCAGACCCGTCGAAAATATTAAGTTGCGACGTGTATACAGCTAAACACTGTGACTATACGAAAATGCCCTCCTTACAATGCTTGTAGAGAGGGCATTTTTTATTTGATCATCCACATGAGATCTTTATTTCAAATATACACCTTCCTCATGCTGCGTACTTAATACCACTTGAACATGTTCACTAATGGTCGTACTTAGCGCATAACCTACATAATCCGCATGTACAGGAAACAAATGGTGGCTCCGGTCCACAATAACCGCCACTTGAACTTTCTTCATACGAACTTTCAAGAAGGGTTCCAAAGCAAAAGCTAGCGTGCGACCGGTATTCAACACATCATCCGTAACCACCACTACACGATCTTCAACCACAATTTCTCTATCAAATTCAATCGGGCTCTGATGTTTCAATTGCTTATCAAACCGAAGTTCAATTAAATCAACCTGGAGTGGTGAAATGCTTTGAAGTTCACTGGCGAGTCGTTTTGCAAACTCATATCCTTCTCCTGCAATACCTGCAAGTATCAAGCCACTTTCCTCAAAATTCTGCTCGTAAATTTCAAATGCTATGCGGCGGATCTTCTGATTGGTCTGGTGTGAGCTAAGTATCTGGCGCTGTAAAGTATTGTTCTTGTCCGTCATATAATTAAAAGTCTGCCGGTAAATTTAAGCAGGAGAATATACTTTTCGTCACAAGATTAAAATAATTATATTTTTATTATATATATTTCAAATATCAAAACCCTTAAACAGCCTCACTGGTTATGAAAACTATACTGATTCTTATTCAAATCGTATTAATCTCCATTGGCGGCTATATGACTTATCTGATTATACGGTTGCTGAATCTGTCAATCAAAGCATTGCAGAAGTATCTTAGTCAGGATTAATTCTCGGCCACCAGGCGCGACTCGGTAAACTGTACGATCCAGCCTGCTATACAGCTTTCATCCGTCTGCATTTCCAAACTTCTGATTCCCTCCTGTACCTTCTCGGCACCTATTCTTTCCACACGTAATTCCATAAGAGCCTGGTTATACGTTTTTGGAAACTCGGGGTGCGCTTGTATACCAAGCATATGACTTCCAACCATAAACATGGCATTTGGACAAAATTCCGTTATTGCCAAAAGTGTACTTCCGGAAGGCAATTTCAATACCTGATCCTGACACATCATCAATAAGTTAAAATCGGATTTTACCGGTTGCATCCATTCTTCATGTTTAAGAAGTTGGAATGAATGAACACCTACAGACCATCCATTGGGCGATTTTTCAACCTTTCCGCCCAGAGCTTCTCCTAGCAACTGATGCCCAAAGCACACCCCAACGAATGTTTTGCCAGAAGTATACATCTCCTGGATAAGATCCTTCATTTGTTGGATCCAGGGTTCATCGTCGTATACCGAATTTTTAGAACCCGTACAAATATAGGCGTCGCATGCATGAACGCTTTCGGGAAACTCGCCATTACAAACATCGTAAAACACAAACTCCCAATCTTGCGTAACTTGTTGAAATAATGCAGGAAACATCTCGCGATAATCTCCGGCAATATGACGCAATTCATCCCGCACATGATCGCATTCCAACAATCCTATTTTCATTTTTAATGGTTATTGGTTTATTACTCATCAGCTTTCTATTGCTATATCAAGTTGGCGACTGTCATTCCAAGCATGTCGAAGGGCAAGTATCTTACAACGTTTTTGACAAGTAGGGCGTGACTGCAACTAAGGCCGTACGACAAAGCTCTCAACGCACGGGCACTTTCATATGAAACGACTTTGGCCTTGTCAGTGATTCATACGCAATGACCGAAAGTGTACAACCCCGTCCCGAATTTTTAACACCTGTCCATGCCAGCGCCGGATCCAGATAGTCACAACGGTTCATAAAAAATGTCCCCGTTTCAATTTTCTCACCAATTTGCATGGCAGCATCGAGATCCTTTGTCCAAACAGAAGCAGTGAGACCGTATTGACTATCATTCATGAGCCTTATAGCTTCTTCATCATTTTTCACCGACATAATTCCCACCACAGGCCCAAAAGATTCCTCAGTCATGACGCCCATTGAATGGTTTACATCGATTAAAACCTGTGGGGCCAAATAAGGAGTGCCTGGCTTATTGGCTGGAAACAAATCGGGGTCAATCATCGCTTTGGCACCCTGTGCCACCGCCTGATCAATTTGTTTTTGCGTAAACGTAGCCGCAGAAGTTCTCACCATGGGCCCCAAAGTTGTTTCAGGATTGAACGGATCTCCCAACACATAGGTCTTGGTTAAGGCTATAAACCCCTTTACGAATTTGTCATATATATCCTCATGCACGTAAATACGTTCAATCCCACAGCACGACTGCCCAGAATTAAAAAAGGCTCCGTCTACCAAATTTTCAACAGCATCAGCCAAATCAGCATCAGCCCGCACATATGCCGGATCCTTACCGCCAAGCTCCAATCCTCCCACAATAAACCGTTTATTAATCGCTTCCTGAATGGCATGCCCCCCCTCTACCGATCCGGTAAACGCAACATAGTCGATGCGTGAATCTCCAATTACCTCAGCTACCTGCTCGTGACTCAAGTGTAAATATTGAAAAACACCGGCAGGTAAACCTGCATATTCAAAAGCCGCTGCATATCTTTCGGCACACAGAGGTGTTTGCTGCGCATGCTTTAATATCACTGCATTTCCAGCCATTATAGCCGGAATCACCGAATTGACGGAAGTTAAATACGGGTAGTTCCAGGGGGCTACCACAAATACAACACCCAATGGATCCCTCCGAATGAACCTCTTGAAGCCGCTCAGCGCTTCAACCTCTACATCGGCTAAGGCTTTCCCCGCCACCGAAATCATATATTTTGCGCGCTCCTGAAATCCTCTTCTGATTTCATTGGCCGTATAGCGGATAGGACGTCCCATTTGCCATGTGAGCTCTGTACCTATCTCATCAGCATGCAGCAGAAAATATTCCACCGCTTTGGTACAGATTGCCTCGCGTTCAGCCAGACTGGTATTTCTCCACATCTTTTGAGCCGTAACAGCATGAAACAAAGCGGATTCAATGGCGGCAGCGTCGGCCTGGCTCCGTTCTACATAAACAGAACCGTCAATAGGGCTTATTGTTTTTTGAATGGGCATGGATCAAGTAGGAAAAAGAGGAGGATGTATAGATCGCATAGGTCTAACTACGATCGATTCATCCTCATCCTGATATCAAATTGGAGTTACATAAGCCGAAGTAATACCGCCATCTACCAGAAAATCCGTTCCGGTAACAAACGACGATTCATCTGACGCCAAAAACAATGCTGCATAAGCCATTTCCTTGGCCTCACCAAAACGTCCCATGGGTATATGAACCAAACGACGCTGTTTTTTCTCCTCAGTATTTAAAAACTTCATCAAGAGCTCCGTACGCAACGGCCCCGGGCACAAAGCATTAACCCGGATATTTTCCCGTGCATGAATCACAGCAAGCTCGCGGGTCAGGGCCAACACAGCGCCCTTGCTAGCCGTATAGGCAATTTGTGGCGTAGCGGCTCCTAAAATAGCTACAAAAGAAGCCGTATTGATGATGGAACCTCCACCCGCACGTTGCAACGCAGGAATACCATATTTACAACCAAGAAAAACGCCCTTAGCATTGATATTCATCGTTAGATCCCAGATCGATTCTTCCGTTGACATAGCGTTATCATCGTCGCTGTGCATAATGCCTGCATTATTGAAAATGATGTTCAGCTTCCCGAATTTTTCCTCTGCAAATGCAACTGCCGCGGCACAATCTGCCGCTTTGGACACATCTGAATGCATGTAATAGGCTTCACCTCCATAATCGTTTATCTCATCCGCAGTGGCCTGCCCATCCGCATCATTTACATCCGTAATTACAATTTTGGCTCCCTCCTTTGCAAAGAGCAAAGCCGTTTCCCGACCAATTCCGCCGCTACCGCCGGTGATCAGTGCCACTTTATTTTCTAGACGCATTTTTTGATAGGTGTTATATAGATTATGTCAATAGATACTCCTATAAATGTAATTTTTTACCATCGCAAATAACAGATACAGCGCTTCCGATTATTCCTCATGGTGAAGGTAGTATTGAGCTATATCTGCTCAAAATAACGCTTTCTTTCCCAATCAGTTACCGACTTATCGTATTCCCTTTGTTCGGTTTTATAAAAATGTGCGTAATGATCAACTACCTCTTGTCCAAATGTTTCTTTTGCGAAAGCACTGTTTTCAAACAAGGCAGTTGCCTCTGCCAAAGAGTACGGCACTCTAGGTAAATGAGCCGCCGCATATATATCTCCTACGAAACATTCTGGCGGTTCAATTTTATTTTTTATACCATCCAACCCGGATGCAATAGAGGCAGCAAATGCCAGATAGGGATTGCAATCAGCGCCGGGAATGCGACATTCGATACGCAACGCAGATCCCTTACCCACTACTCTAAATCCTGCGGTACGGTTGTCATAACTCCAGGCCAATCGTGTTGGAGCCCAGGAGCCATCTACATAACGCTTATAGGAATTAACCGTGGGGGCATAAAATGGCATCACATCTGGTACATGTTTAATCCAACCACCTAAAAACCAACGAAAAACATCCGAAGCTTCTATTGGCCCTAATTTCTCAGTGCCTACAAAAGCATTTTTTTCGTCCCTCCACAAGCTCATGTGTATATGGCTGCTAGAACCTGCCTGATCGGTTGCAAATTTGGCCATGAACGTCACCGACATCCCCATTGCCTCTGCCACTTCCTTAAGGCATTGTTTATATACTACATGATTATCCGCCATATTCAGCACCTCGGAATACCGCACATTCACTTCGTGTTGTCCAATGCCCCACTCTCCCTTGGAAGTTTCGACGGGAACCCCCGAATGTTTAAGGTGCTTTCTCACCGCAGCTGTATATTTTTCGTTGCGCGTTCCCTGCAAAATGTGATAGTCTTCCAGGTAATACCCCGCCAGTTTCAGGTCTTGATAATGCTGCTCAAAAGCTTGCTTATAACTATTTTCTAATAGGTAATATTCCAGTTCAGATGCGGCGAAGCAATTCAAATCCTGATTTTGAAGCTCCTTAATTTGCTTTTTTAGTATAGAACGGGGGGCTATTGCTTCACGTTGATGCGACTTTTCATTATACAAATCGCACAAAACCATGGCGGTTTTTTCTAACCAGGAGGCGATGCGCAAAGTGCCCAGGTCAGGAACCATGTGAAAGTCACCGTATCCTAACTCCCAATTGGCATAATCATATCCGGCCACAGGCTCCATGGCCATATCGGTGGTCATGAGATAATCGCAGCCATGCGTACCTGCATTGCACACACTGTCCAGAAAATATTCCGCATCTACCCTCTTCCCCATCAATCTTCCATAGTGATCGGTAAAGGCAACGACAACCGTATCCAGCATATCGTTCTTTACAAGCTGTTTAAATCCTTCGAGTGTTAACATGAGCTATTATTTGCCTGGACAACCACGTCCGTTGAATATTACGAATTCTTGCTATCTCAACTTTTCAATACTTGCATGCATTGGAAATTTAAGCATCACTTTTTTACCGGATGCCTTCTCCAAAATGGGCGTTAAAATCTTTGTTGCATTTTCTTCTGTCTGCTTCAATATACCCATTTCCAAAGCAGATTTCTGAATCTGCTTTTCAGCTTGTTTATAGGCCTCCTGAACTAGTTTTGCTTCTTCGGTAAATGCATATTCGGTATTATATACCTTCGACTTATCGTGGTCAATCTTAAAAACACACAGCTCAGGCTCCGGCATGTGCACGACAAGTGTTTGCTGCTCATCGGAAATGTCTGCAATGTTAATTTTAGTGAGATCCACACAACCGATTGCTTCACCCTGTACAATCAGCACCGCTTTGGCATTGGGAAGCCACATTTTTACAATTTCTTGCTCCACTACATCTTTGAAATTGTATTTGACCAACTCCAACTTACCCATTGCGGTAATTTGCTGTAAAACAACGGTATGTATACTCTCTATCGGCTCCTCGGTAAACAGTAATCCGGACAACCAATTTCCACTTTTTACATTTTTCCAAACTTGGTGAATCCCAATGATTATCAGTACAAAAACCACCAAACGGGTCAACCAGGGTATCAACCTCATAAAATATTCAATTTAAATTACGGCTCGGACCTGTCATCACTTCTTGCTCTTGCTGATGAAGCCGTGCCATGCGTTGAGCAATGATACTGGCTACAATAAGTTGTAATGCGTGATATAGCATGATGGGCAATAACATCACACCGGCGTGCGCTCCCGAAAATAACACTTTTGACATCACGGCGCCCTGTATGAGCGATTTTTTTGATCCACAAAATACAGCTGTTATTTCATCCTCCTTATTGAATCCAAGACTACGGCAAAGAAACGTTAGTAAGTAATATACGGCAAAAAACATCGCCAACATACCTAAACCCAAATAGAGTATATCCAGGGCCCCAAATTCACTGAACAGATGTTCACCAAAAGATTCACAAAAAGAAGTATACACAATCAGCAAAATCGAAGACTGATCGAAATACCGGATGTTCTGTTTATGCTTTTCTGCCCAAGCCCCCCATCTTTTGTTCAACAATATACCTAACGTGACCGGTAATAATACTTGTAAAGAAAGCTTTCCGACTACCGACATGAGATCATAATTTCCAGAATTTGTATCCAACACATACCCCATCCAAAGCGGGGTTATAAACACACCCAGTAAACTCGATATGCTGGCATTAAATATAGCAGCAGGAATGTTCCCCCCTGCAATAGAAACCATAACCACCGAAGATGAAACCGTAGACGGAAGTGTGGTTAAGAAGAAAATGGCGAGCCACATCATTTGATGTCCCTCATCTTTAAACAATGGTCTCAGTAACAGTGCGAGTATAGGAAATAAAATAAAAGTAGAAACGTGCACCATCACATGCAGTTTCCAGTTCGCGAGCCCCACCTTCAACTTGTCGGGACTGAGTCGTAATCCATAAAAAAAGAATATCAGAGATACGGCATAGGTTGACACCGTGGTAAGGTGCAACGGACTCCGCTTCATGCCCGGTTCGGGCCATATATAAGCTAATAAAATCATGCTGAGCAATGCCAGCATGAACCCATCCAACCCTGCCCTTTTTGCTGTATTTAATATTTTACTCATGGGCTACTTTAATAGTCAACAATCCACGATGCAACCAGAAGCCGCACGAGTGATGATGGGACAAAATACGGTTAAATGTAAATGAATCAAAATGACATTACCTGCTTTTGGGCCATATGAATTGTAACATGCAATTGGCCAAGTTAATACGTGGTGTAACGACCCGAATCTTCAAAAATGTATACATGGAACATATCCTTGCTGCTATAAATACCCTTATCCTCGCCTTTTAATAACGCAATTAAGAATCCCACCGCTTATTCCTAGGTGTTCACCATACCCTTTCACCGAAAAAATTCCTAATTTTGCACTCCGAAAATGGAAAAATGATCATTGTTACGTAAAAGAGGTCAAAGGCTGATCACCAATGGCCACCAGCTATATGAAATACAACGAGTTTAAGAACCTGAGCTATCCGCAGATTGCAGACGATGTACTAAAGTTCTGGCAGGATAATAAAATATTTGAAGCTTCGATTGAAACACGTGAAGGATCTCCTTCTTTTACTTTTTTCGAAGGGCCTCCATCAGCGAATGGAACACCTGGTATTCACCACGTTATGGCGCGTTCGATCAAAGATATTTTCTGTCGTTACAAAACCCTTCAAGGATTTCAGGTTAAAAGAAAGGGAGGCTGGGATACGCACGGACTTCCGGTAGAACTTCAAGTTGAAAAAGAGCTGGGTATCACCAAAGATGACATCGGAAAAACCATTTCCATTGCCGATTACAATGAGAGATGCCGCCAGACGGTTATGAAATTTACCGATCAGTGGAATGATCTCACGGAGAAAATGGGTTACTGGGTTGACCTGGACGATCCGTATATCACCTATAAAAGCGAATACATCGAAAGCCTTTGGAATCTCCTTAAAAGACTATACGACAAAGGACTACTATATAAAGGATATACCATTCAACCATATTCTCCGGCAGCCGGAACGGGGCTTTCCAGCCACGAGCTCAACATGCCGGGAACCTATAAGGATGTAAAGGATACCACCATAGTAGCCATGTTTAAAGTTAAAAACCAGGAAACTTATCCTGTTTTTGCTAGTACAGCAGGCTTGGATATCCGTATCCTGGCATGGACTACAACGCCATGGACATTGCCAGCCAACTCCGCATTGACTGTCGGTGCCAACATCAATTATGTACTGGTTAAAACCTTTAATCCATATACCTACGAACCTGTTCACGTGGTTCTTGCCAAAGATTTGGTAGGGAAATACTTCTCTGAGAAAAATCAGGACGGCGACTTCGATGGCTTTGCAGCTAGCGACAAAAAGAACTTGCCCTGGTCGATAGTATCTGAATTTAAAGGTAAAGACCTTGAAGGAATTGAGTACGAACAATTATTACCATATGTACAGCCTGAACTACCTGCATTTCGGGTAATTTTAGGCGATTTCGTGACCACCGAAGATGGTACCGGCGTGGTGCATACTTCACCAACTTTTGGAGCGGATGACTTTAGAGTGGCGCAAGCCAACGGTATCCCATCCATCATGGTAAAAGACGAAAATGGCAAAGAGGTACCGATTGTGGATCGCCAGGGACGTTTTGTGAAAGAAATCAGCGACTACGCAGGCCGATTTGTGAAGCCTGAATATTATACAGAAGCTGAACAAAACGATCCGGAATTTAAACCAACGGATGTCCTTATTGCCATCAAATTAAAAGAAGAGGGTAAGGCATTTAAAGTTGAAAAATACGAACACCCTTACCCACATTGCTGGCGCACAGACAAGCCGGTCCTTTATTATCCGTTAGATAGCTGGTTTATTAAAACCACTGCCATTAAGGATAAGATGGTTGAACTTAATAAAACCATCAACTGGAAACCGGAAAGCACCGGCTCGGGAAGATTTGGAAACTGGCTTGAAAATCTGGTAGACTGGAACTTGTCTCGTTCACGTTATTGGGGAACTCCCCTACCTATATGGCGTAGCGAATACGGCGAAGAGCGCTGCATTGGTTCTATCGACGAGTTGAAAGAACTATTGGAAGAAGCGATTATATCCGGTCACCTCACCCGTGAACAAGCTGCTCACAACTCGGAATATCTATCCAAATTACAGGAAGGTGATTACGATCTACACCGACCTTACGTTGATACAATTGTATTAATATCACCTTCGGGACATGTGATGCACCGCGAACCGGATCTTATAGACGTATGGTTTGATTCGGGTGCGATGCCTTATGCACAGTGGCATTATCCGTTTGAAAATCAAGAAATCTTCAACGAAAGTTATCCTGCTGACTTTATATCGGAGGGTGTTGACCAAACCCGTGGCTGGTTCTTTACTTTGCACGCCATCGCAGTAATGCTGTTTGATTCGGTTGCGTTCAAGAATGTAGTATCAACCGGTCTTGTTTTGGATAAAAATGGTAACAAGATGTCTAAGCGTCTTGGTAACGCGGTTGATCCTTTTGAAACATTGGGCAAATATGGTCCGGATGCAACCCGTTGGTATATGATCACCAACGCCGAACCCTGGGATAACCTGAAATTCAATATCGATGGTATTCAAGAGGTACAGCGTAAGTTCTTTGGAACATTGGTGAATACCTATAACTTCTTTGCCCTATACGCGAACTTGGACGGGTATAATATCCATGACACAGCATCGGT
>CALGRQ010000195.1 GCA_937880795.1 uncultured Dyadobacter sp.
TTCTGAAAGAGCAAACACCCCTCAACAACCTTCACGCGAAGATCCATCGTCCAAAATCAAAAGAAACTATAACAATTATGTTCGCGAATTTGATGGACTAATTGTGAATGAAGGGGTTTTGGAAATTATGCAGGATGGCGGTTATGGCTTCTTACGCTCAGCTGATTACAACTACCTGGCTAGCCCAGACGATATATATGTTTCCCCTTCTCAAATAAAACTATTCGGCTTAAAAACGGGTGATACTGTTAAAGGTCAAATTCGCCCACCAAAAGAAGGAGAAAAATACTTTGCTTTGTTACGTGTTGAAACCGTCAACGGCAAAACTACTGAAGAAATTCGCGACCGTATTCCATTCGAGTATCTTACGCCGTTGTTTCCGGAGGAGTGCCTACGTTTAAGCTCTCGTCCCGACCAATATTCCACCAGAATTTTGGATCTGTTTGCACCAATCGGTAAAGGACAGCGCGGAATGATCGTGGCGCAGCCAAAGACAGGTAAAACCGTTTTGCTTAAAGAAATTGCAAACGCAATCACCCGCAACCACCCCGAAGTTTTCTTGCTAATCTTGTTGATTGATGAGCGTCCGGAAGAGGTTACGGATATGCAGCGTAGCGTTCGTGCAGAGGTTATTGCTTCTACATTTGACGAACAAGCTGACAGACACGTTAAAGTGGCAAGTATTGTTTTAGAAAAAGCCAAAAGAATGGTTGAATGTGGCCATGATGTGGTGATTCTTCTTGATTCGATCACGCGTTTAGCCCGTGCGTATAATACTGTTGTTCCTTCCTCTGGTAAAATACTTTCAGGTGGTGTGGATGCCAATGCGCTTCATAAGCCTAAAAGAAACGTTGAGAACGGCGGATCATTGACGATCATTGCAACGGCGTTGATCGACACGGGTTCAAAGATGGACGAAGTTATCTTTGAGGAGTTCAAAGGAACGGGTAATATGGAATTGCAACTAGATCGCAAACTATCTAACAAACGCGTTTTCCCTGCTATTGACGTTATGGCTTCTGGTACTCGTCGGGAAGATTTACTTTTGGATAAAGAGACTCTGAAAAAAGTATGGATCCTAAGAAAGCATATGTCAGATATGAACGCTATGGAGTCAATGGACTTTTTATTGGAACACATGAAAGGTACCCGCAACAACGAAGAATTCTTGATTTCTATGAATCGTTAGGATTTAAAGAAAATATTATAACTTGTGGATTAAAGCAGCCTGAATTTTACAGGCTGCTTTTCTTCTTTATAATATTTACCCATTGATCGCTTGTTCGTTACCAAAAGACTACATTTAAGTCAAATAGGCATTCTAAACCTGGTCATTTATGCTAAATAATAAGACGTTTTTATGCATGTTACTTGGTGTCTGGATCGCGGGATCGATATATTGGCACGTATGTAAAATTAAACAGCTTTGTGACACATCATTAATTACAACACCGAAGTCTCTACCGATTTCTACAATTGAACCTTTGAAGATTTCAGATGGGAACAAACTAAATCTTAGATCTCGGGGAAATTTTTCATTTGCAAAGAGCCAGGAAACCCCTAACCAGCAGGCCGTCCTATATCAACTAGACTCTCTGGCTACTTATCTCATAGGTAACCCTAGTCGCAAACTTGTCATTTCAGGAATATACGCTAGCTCGGAAACGAACAGTACGTCATACGGAAACCTGGGCTTGGCACGTGCACAGCACATAAAAGACTGGTTGGTACAGAAAGGTATACCCGACTCCGTTATCACAACCCATGCAACGCTAAATAACAACCTTAAATTTGTGAATGATTCGTTGTCGGGGGGATTAAATTTCACTTTTACCAGCATTTCAAAAGTTTCTGAATCACACGCACTTACGGAACAACAACTCGCGAACAACCAAATCTTTGAAAACATTTTCAAACCCATGAATTTGTATTTTCCAACGGCGAGCTCTCAGTATATCAGAACGGATCAAAACCAAAAGTTTATCGTTGCAGCAAAAAAATTTCTTGAAGAAAACAAAGATAAAAAACTCATCCTTACTGGACATACCGACGACGAGGACAGTGCAGAATGGAATTTAACATTGTCTAAAAAGAGAGCTCAGGCTGTAAAAAAACAGTTGATGCTGGCTGGTATACCCGCAGAGCGCATCGTTACAAAAGGAAAAGGGGAATGGGAGCCCATAGCCTCCAATACCACTTTGGAAGGGAAACGTTCCAATCGTCGCGTGAATATGGTGGTGAAATAATACCAAGAACTTAAAACCGAAAACTATGTTCGATTTAAATCCGCTGAATAATCCTGATGCCCTTTGGCAACATCTTATTATGCTTGCCGGCGCTATAATAATAGGATATATGATTGGGCACCTCGATTCCAAAACTAAGAAAGAAGCACTTGAAGTAAAGCTAAATAAGATTAGCAACGAGCTCGAAATTTGTCAGACTCAAACCACTTCTTCACCAATTGCTAAATCTGTAAACACATCCCCTTCCTTGGCCATTCAGCCATCCGACGATTTTAAAATTATTGAGGGAATTGGCCCTGCCATAGAACAGCTACTTTACAGTAACGGTATTTACACGTATACTCATTTAAGCCAGACCCAGCCGAACTTGCTAGTAAACATTTTACAAAAATCGGGTAACAACTTTCAGATGCACGATCCACGTACGTGGCCACAGCAAGCAAAACTGGCAGAAGCGAAAATGTGGGATGCACTTAAGGAACTGCAAAAGGAATTGAACGGAGGCCGTTCAGAAAATTAATAGAGTTTTACATCTAACTGAATCAACGATGTTGAATATAGCACTAGATCCTTTAAGTAAATCTGTGGCGATTGGCGAGATGCTCATTCTATTGGCCATTGCTGCTTTGGCAGGATATATCTTGGCACGATGGATTGGCCAGTCGCAAATAAAGTTTATAGGTGACGAAATTCTAGAAAAACAAATTGAACTAACCCAATGCCGGGCGACTCCCGCTAAACCAATTCAACCCATTACTACCCATGTTGCCACCGTTGGTGTGATCAAGGGAGCCCAAAGGACCGTTTACCCCACAGCGGAGCCCGACCTAGGGGTGCGGCAGGATTTAAAAATTATAGAAGGAATAGGTCCAAAAATTGAAGAAATCCTTAATAAGCACGGCATTATTAATTACGAAACACTATCAGCAGTGCCCGCTGTTCGCATCGCAGCTATACTTCGAGGAGCTGGGCCTCGTTTTCAACTTCACGATCCAACTACCTGGCCAGAACAGGCCGTACTGGCTCATGAGGGAAAATGGGAACAACTCAACCTCCTCAAGGAACAACTTATTGCTGGTAAATCAGAATAGATTACAAACAAAAAGGCCGTCCTCAACAAAGAAGACGGCCTTTTGGATATATTTCAAGTTATTATAACGTAGCTACGGTTCTTTGGATAAAGCGTGTCAAATCATTACCTGTTAGTAATCCTTGTGACAAGAGAGCCAAGTCATAAACCTGTTTTGCCAATGACTTCTGATCCAACTCATTTTCCGTCTGCAACACACGGCTAATTACCGGATGGTTGGCATTTAAGGAAACTGTGTACATCAAAGGCATATCGCCAAACATAGAACGTTGACCAGAAGAAGCCTGCATGTCCGTCATTCTACGCATAAATTCAGGGAATGTAATCACAACCGGCAACTCATCTACAGGCATTGCCTCCACTGTAATATGTGCGCTTTTTGAGGAAGCAACATCTTCGAAAAGCTTCTTGATCTTCTCCTCATCCTCTGTCGATAAAACACTTTCCAACTTCACATCCTTCTCTATCAATTTGTCCAATGTATCAGAATCAACTCGTTTAACAGAAGTTTTTTCTAATTTCTGTTCCAAGGCATTGATAAAGTGAGAATCGATCACACTTGTAAGAAGCAATACATCATAATTCCGTTTTTCAGCCGACTGGATGAAGGAATCCTGTTTCTGCTCATCCGTTGTATACAACCATACTTGCTGATCATTCTTGTCCGTTTGGTTTTCTTTCACATGCTCAGTATACTCGGCAAATGTAAAGTACTTACCATCCACATTTTTCACAAGACAGAAATCCTTTGCTTTTTCATAGAACTTCTCATCGCTGACAATTCCGTATTTAACGAAAAGTCCGATATCATCGAATTTACCTTCGAATCCTTCCCTATCATTCTTGAAAATTTCAGCAAGCTTGTCCCCTACTTTACGTGTAATGTATCCGTTAATCTTTTTAACGTTACCATCAGCTTGCAGGTAGCTTCTTGAAACGTTCAATGGAATATCTGGTGAATCAATAACACCGTGTAACAATTGAAGGAAGTCAGGAACGATATCTTTTACCTCGTCGGTAATGAAAACCTGACGGCTGTACAGCTGAATTTTTTCACGTTGCCCCTGGAAATCGTTTTTCAATTTAGGGAAATAAAGGACCCCGGTCAGATTAAATGGATAATCTACATTAAGGTGAATCCAGAACAATGGATCCTCGCTCATTGGATACAACTCCTTGTAGAAAGCTATATAGTCCTCATCCTTCAAATCGGAAGGGTTTTTGGTCCAGATTGGGGCAGTGTTGTTGATGATTTTATCTTCGAATTCAATCTGTATAGGAAGGAATTTTCCATACTTTTCTAAGATTCCACGAAGGCGGTATTCATCCAGGAACTCTTCCGAATCTTCTGCGATATGAAGAACAATGTCCGAACCTCTGTCAGCCTTTTCGGCAGTAGTCAACGTAAACTCAGTAGATCCATCACATTCCCAACGTACGGCCTCAGAGCCATCCTTGTAGGATTTCGTAATGATTTCAACGTTGTTAGAAACCATATAGGCCGAATAAAAACCTAAACCAAAGTTTCCAATGATCTTGCCCTCATCCCCCTTGTCCTTATATTTTTCAACAAACTCAGTCGCACCAGAAAATGCGATTTGGTTGATGTATTTTTTTATCTCGTCAGCTGTCATACCGATACCATTATCACTGATGGTAATGGTTTTAGCTTCTTTATCCAACTTTACAACAACCTTCAAATCACCAAGTTCACCATTAAACTCGCCGTAAGAAGACAGTTTCTTTAGTTTTTGTGTTGCATCAACAGCATTGGAAACCAGCTCCCTTAAAAATATTTCGTGATCGGAGTATAGGAACTTTTTAATGATTGGAAAGATATTCTCGGTGTGTATACTTAAATTCCCTTTTTCTTGAATCACTGTCTCCATATTTGTTATTATTTATTTTATATTTTTAAAAATGATTTAGCTCTTGCAATACCCAATAAAAATTTGCGTTCCATTAGCAACAAAAATGGTATTGGCTGACAGATTGTCACAATTTTCATTCCCATTAAATCACTAAATTGGTATCTCTAAGCCTTTTTGTTAATATTGCAACTTCAAACACTCAAATAAAACCGCACATTTAGCCTATCACATTTAATATGAATCTGCTTAAAAAATTAATTGCCGGCATTGTTTTGATTTCCTCGGTTTCGGCATGCACCACTATGAACTCTGTTCCGTTGTCAAACTATACCGTTTTTACGGAAGATTTGAGACGCGACCTTGAATCGGCGAATATTCCTTTGGAGAAAGTTCAGTTTTTTAATGACAAAGCCATCAACATTCGTCGGGAGGTATCCGACCCCAATGATATCAAGGTGAATCCGGAAGGACAAATCACCATGAGCAACGGTAAAAGTATACAAACTATCAACGTGCTTCCTTTTACGCCTGGTGTGGCATTGGGGACTGCGGCGGGAACTATAAATGTATCTTGGGATGACACGCAACAAGACACGAAGGGAATGAAGTTCAACCTAAGTGGTCAGAATTACTTCATTGATGTGTTGCCAAATAACAAATTTGACTATAAAGAACGGACCTTTGACATGCAAGGTGGAAACGGTACGCGTCTGTTTGTTAAGAAAGATCTCTTGAAGCAAGTGAAAAATTCGAAAGAAACGCTGAAAGGAAGAAAAGTAGGTAACTAGTTTCTTTCGCGAAATAATTAAAAAAGGGCTGATGGAGAATTCCACCAGCCCTTTTTTAATTTAGATTAAAATTCGACCCTTCATCGCGTCGAATCTTTGGTCTGTTGATAATTTTTGAATTCTGAATGAGTACCAGTACGATGAGGCCAATCACAATAGCCAGGGCAATTTGAACAAATGAGATCAGTCCAAAACTCGCCATATCGCTTTTCGACTCCCGCATCAACTCCTTACCTACGTTAGACTGAATCGTTGTCAATTCATTCAGGTTCGTTATCGTTGTTTGAAAAGTACTCGCTCCCACGCCTTCAAACAATTCCTTCCCTGCGGCCGAGTGACCCGATGCATGAAGATTTAGGATCATTTTCTCCAATAGCACGTATTCATCGACCCTATTTTTAAACGCCGCCAAACTCGTTGCTTCCTGGTCTACCAAATACGTTTTTTCAAAAGCTTTTATGAGTGAATCGATTGTCGTATCATAAATACCAAGTCCCGACGTAATTTCCTCAGAAGTCCCACCCTTTTCGGAAAGCAAATACTTTTCCAGCGTTAATCTTTTGCCGTATAAATTCTCTGCCAGGTAAATAATGGTTGTTGCCGGTATCAAGCGATCCTGATAAATTGAAGAAAAAGACTTATCAATTCCCTGCATATTATACCTTGCAATAAGACTACCTGCTATGATTGCCACCATAATACCACCCAGTAGCAAGGCTGCTTTCAGTTTTTCTTTAATAACAAAAGACCACTTCATATGTAGTTTATACTAGTAAGAAGAATACCTCCCCTATTCTATTGAATCTTATAAATATACAAAAAATGATGGTAATATTAAAATTAACTACATCAACGCATAAGGTAAGTAAACATGAGTTGACAAGATATCGTTCAGTTTCGTAGTCCCTCACACCTATGTTGCTAAGCAGAAAAGTGAAACCTATTGCTTGAAAGAAGGTAATTTATCGTTACTTTGAAGTAATCATCCATTTTCTCAATACCTAAATAACCCGCTTTTTATGAATGACATTGCCATTGATTACAGTAAGGTTCATCAAATTCAGCTCTTTGGAATTACTATTCTTGAACCATCTACTGTCATCAGCAGCTTAATGATGACCCTCGTTTGTATATATGCATTCATCAAACTTGACAAATTGGGGAAGGTCCATCGGATGTATAAACAAATGCAATACTTTTTCCTTTTTATGGGGCTTGCTACTGCAATTGGTGGCGTCTTGGGACATGGTTTTCTATATGTGACGGGTATGCGCGGAAAAATTCCTGGCTGGTTCGCCAGCATGATTGCCGTAGCGCTGTTTGAACGTGCCGCCATCTGGCATGTGAAGCCACTTTTACCACGCAAATGGGGAAAACTCCTTGGCAAACTTAACTATATCGAACTCTTCATTTTCTTTGTGCTTACATTCATTACACTAAGTTTTATAGTGGTTGAGGTTCATGCCGTATACGGTTTGTTTCTGATGCTGTTTACGATTGAAGTTTATGTTTATAGAAAAAAGAAAGATCCCGGGAGCCCTTATATCTTTATTGCGACCCTACTAGGTGCGGTTTCGGCAGGGCTGCACGCGCTCAAATTCAGTTTTGGGCCTTGGTTTAACTACAACGACATCAGTCACATTACCATGGGAGCATCCATTTGGTATTATTATCAAGGTGCGCGCCGTATGATGTTTTACGGAGAGGAAAAAGAGAAAATAGCGAGAATCAAAGAAGAGATCGGAGCTTAGAATAGAAAACGTCCTCCCCATGAATTGACGAGGAGGACGTTTCTTATATACAAATTATCTAACTCACTTGTTTGGCTGAGGTGTATAACGCAGGTACGATTTAACAATGTTCAAGCCTTTTGTAAATTTCTTCTGAGCTTCTTCTGTACTTACCGCAGGAACCACAATTACGTCCTCTCCATCCTGCCAGTCGGCTGGGGTAGCCACAGAATAATTGGCTGTTAACTGAAGTGAGTCTACCACGCGAAGAATTTCGTTAAAGTTACGACCGGTTGACGCAGGATAAGTAAGTGTCAACTTGATTTTCTTATCCGGCCCGATAATAAACACAGACCTTACAGTTGCTTTTTCACTTGCGTTGGGGTGAATCATGTCATATAGCTCCGCCACTTTACGTCCCTCGTCCGCAATAATGGGGAAATTCACTTCTGTATTGTTTACCTCATTGATATCCGGAATCCAACGGTTATGTGAATCCAAGTCATCCACACTTACCGCCAATACTTTAACGCCGCGTTTGGCAAATTCACCTTTAAGTAAAGCCGTTTTTCCCAACTCCGTGGTACACACTGGAGTAAAATCTGCCGGATGCGAGAACAACAGTCCCCAACTCCCGCCCAACCATTCATGAAAACTGATCGGTCCTTGTGTAGTATTTGCTTCAAAGTCCGGTGCAATATCTCCTAATCGAAGTGACATACTTTCTAAATTTTATATATGAGAAATTTAATCTATTAATCTTGTAGAGTTTAACACAAAAGTAAAAAATAAGTTTCATTTAAACCCAAAAACACCCGATATATCGGCTCACCAAAGAACTTTCGACAACCAATCAGCCTCGGTTTGTTGAGCGGTTCTTTCTATCTTGCATATGCGATGAACGGATGAACGATTTGCTCACCCGTTCGACAGCCTAAGGCTTCGTGTGTTCAGTCATATTTTATTTCTAACCTCGTTACTCTTATTATGACAACGTCAAAAACCAGTTTATACGAGCTTACCAAAGAAGATTGGAATACACTTTTCCCTGTTGAACTTATAGAACATGACCCCAATTGGACCCATATCTATGCCACAGAAAGACAAAGAATTAGGTCATATACTGATGCAAATACTGTCTTAACCATTGAGCACTTTGGCAGCTCTTCTATACCGCATATTAAAGCCAAACCCTATATTGATATGCTGATTGACATTCCAGCACATAAATTATTTGATATAAACCTCATTGACCAGTTCGAAGCATTGGGTTATGCATATTTTAAAGTTCCACAGCGAGACCACATCGATGCATATATGTCTTTTGGAAAAGGATATCATATAGACGGTAGAAAAGATCAAGTTTTTCACATTCATATGTGTCCCAGGGAAAATATCATGTGGGAACAGTTAAAATTTAGGGACCACCTCAGGACAAATACCCGACGGGCAAAAGAATATGAACACCTCAAAATAAAACTAGCGGAACAGTTTAGAAATGACCGGGGTGCTTACGTATTGGGCAAGAACAATTTTATACAAGAAACCATGGATTTGATTCACCAGGCCAATATCTAAGGCTCAACATTACACCCATATATACCTTTACCCCGATTGCGACTCTTTCATTTATGCCAAGCCAATACCCTATATATCTAGACAACAATGCCACTACGCCTATGGATCCCAGGGTGTTGGACAAAATGTTACCCTATTTTCTTGAAAAATTTGGCAACGCCGCCAGCCGTACGCATGCCTACGGCTGGGAAGCTGATGAAGCGGTAACCGAAGCCCGTGAAAGAGCTGCCTCTCTGATTGGCGCTCATACACGAGAAATTATTTTCACGTCCGGCGCGACAGAATCGGTCAATCTTGCGTTGAAAGGTATTTTTGAAAACCTTCATCACCAGGGAAACCATATCATTACAGTGCAAACCGAACACAAGGCGGTTTTGGACACGTGTTATAATCTCGAACAAAAGGGAGCACATGTCACCTACTTGCCCGTTCAGGCAAATGGCCAAATAAACATAAGTGACCTTGAAGCTGCAATAACCTCTCAAACCATTCTCATTGCCATCATGTATGCCAACAATGAAACCGGCGTGATACAACCGATGCGTGAAATTGGAAAAATAGCTGCGCAGCATAACATATTATTCTTTACGGACGCCACCCAGGCAGTGGGCAAGATACCTGTTGATGTGAACGAAACAGGTATAGATCTGATAGCTTTTAGCGCCCATAAACTATATGGACCAAAAGGTGTAGGTGCTCTTTATGTTCGAAAAAATAAGGGTATAGCCTTAAAAGCACAAACAGATGGAGGTGGACATGAACGCAATATGAGGAGCGGAACATTGAACGTTCCTGGTATTGTGGGTTTCGGGCTGGCTTGCCAACTTGCGGAGAAAAACCTTGATAGGGAATACCATCGACTATTAGGATTGAGAGATTCGTTAGAAAACAACTTGACGGATTTAGATATACAGGTCAACGGGAAACATGGCCCACGGCTACCGCATTGTACCAACATTACATTTCCGGGCATATCCGGTGAAAGACTGATGTTAGAAGCTTCCAGTCAACTTGCATTTTCCCAGAGTTCGGCTTGTACCTCGGCAACTATTCAACCAAGCCATGTGTTAAAAGCCATGCGTATTCCGGACGAACTCATTCAAAATTCGTTTCGGTTCAGTGTAGGGCGATTTACCACAGAAGAGGAAATAAACCAATCCGTTTCTGTAATTTCGAAAATTGTTAAAGCGCATCGTAGTGAAAGAAATTAGAGATATCATCCAGGCATACCAACTCGCCTTAAACGCTAAAATGCGTATGGCCCTGGCCACAGTGGTTCATGTTGACGGCTCTTCATACAGGCGACCCGGTGCTCGTATGCTGGTCACGGAAGACGGCCAGCTTACCGGTGCAATAAGTGGTGGTTGTCTTGAAGGAGATGCCCTTCGAAAAGCATTGTTGGTGATCTCTCAGCAGAAAAACAAGCTCGTCACCTACGATACTACCGATGAAGATGACAATACCTTGGGTGTACAACTAGGCTGTAACGGTATTGTACATATCCTTTTTGAACCTATTGATGTTGAACAGAACAACAATCCCATTGAACTACTCAGGAGCTTATTGGCCCAAAGACAGCATGCGGTTTTACTTACCTTGTTTTCGTTGACCAATCGGAACGGACTTCAACCAGGGACCTGTTGTTTATATCTGGACAAATCCAAGGAAACCAAGTTTGCTTCACACTTTCCTGTGGACAAAGACGTGTTTAGGGTAGCAGTATCACAAGCGCTTCAAATCCAGGATTCGTTTTTTAATCTTTTCAGTATTCAGGATCAAAACCTTACGGGCTTTGTAGAATACATCAAAACCCCTCCCTCTTTAGTTATTGCGGGAGCGGGTAATGACACAATACCACTCACCGAAATGGCAGCTGTTTTAGGTTGGCATGTGACGGTCGTGGATGGTCGCGGCAGTCATGCCACGGTACAGCGTTTTCCCAAAGCTACCCAAGTGCTTGTTAGCAAAGCCAGTGAGGTACTAACACATATCCCCTGCGACGAGCAAACGTTCGTTCTGCTTATGACCCATAACTACAATTATGACATCGCCCTACTGAAAGCGCTGATACAACGCAACATCAGTCCATACATTGGTACCTTAGGTCCCAAAAAGAAGCTCGACCGGATGTTTGAAGATCTTCGCAAGGAAGGCGTTACCATCACAGATGAGGTTAAGGAAAATATTTTTGGCCCAACTGGTCTTGATATTGGTGCAGAAACTTCTGAGGAGATTGCACTATCCATACTTGCCGAAATAAAAGCAGTCATGAATAACAGACCCGGCACCTTTCTGCGTCACAGAGAAACACCAATTCACTCCAGAACACAACCGCAAATCGATTATTCAAAAACATCAGCGGAAACTTTTCTTTGTGCGGTACAAGGTCAACCTTAAAAATGATGCAAACCGAATCAGGCATTGGGGTATTAATTTTAGCGGCAGGCAACTCTTCCCGAATGGGGCAGCCAAAGCAATTGCTTTTGTACAAGAATAAAACCTTGCTTCGTCACATAGCCGAAGTTGCCATTGCTGCGGTTAATACACCCGTGGCAGTAATTTCCGGTGCCTATACCGACCTGATTCAGGACGAGTTATCCTCTCTTCCTGTTTACCAGTTACACAATCCTTTTTGGCAAGAAGGAATCGCGTCTTCGATCCGAATGGGTGTTTTATATCTTACGCAGCACCACCCAAACTTAACGGGTATTATCTTGTGCGTAAGCGACCAGCCGTATATAGAACCGGTTTTGCTAGAATCCCTGATCAATAACTCCGTTGCAGCTCCTCATAAAATAATAGCCTGCTCCTACGATAACACCTTAGGTACGCCCGTATTATTCAGCGCTTCCTATTATGATGCACTCATTACATTAAAAGGTGCGGAGGGAGCCAAAAAGCTTCTTCGGAAGTATTCTGATGAAGTCATTCCTATTCCATTTCTCCTGGGGGGTATCGATATAGATACTCCAGAAGATTATCAAAGATTGATGGATTTATGAAAGTTTATTTTCTTGCCATACCTACTCAATCGTTTAACTCCTTTTAAAATTCAATCATTTTATCCCGCCTAATGCAAAGGATTGGTACCTTTGTAACCTGATAAAATGATTGAAATGAGTACCATTGAACATACATCCGGTGCAATTCTTACTGACGCCGCATATTTGCTGACAGATAGCCGCCAACTTTCTTTTCCTAGCCAAAGTATTTTTTTTGCAATAAGAGGCCCTCATCACGATGGTCACGATTTTTTACCTGAGCTATATCAAAAAGGAGTTCGTGCATTTGTTATAGAAATCGCTGCATACTCTCATGATTTACAAGAAATAACCAACAAATGGAACGATGCCCAAATATGGATTGTCCCATCTTCCATTAGGGCGTTACAAAAAACTGTTATCACGCATCGCAGCGCCTTTGATATACCAGTTGTAGGCATTGTGGGCAGCAATGGGAAAACCATCGTAAAAGAATGGCTTGCACAGCTGAACGCCCCCGACCAGCATGTTGTATCTAGTCCCAAAAGCTATAACTCCCAAATTGGCGTACCGTTGTCGGTTTGGCACATGGCTAAGGAGCACACCCTTGGCATTTTTGAAGCCGGTATTTCCCAGGCGCACGAAATGGAATACCTGCAACAAATTATTCAACCCACGATTGGTATTTTCACCAACATTGGTTCGGCTCACGACGATGGATTTAAAAGCAGAAAACAAAAAATAACTGAAAAGCTTCGTCTCTTTACCAAGGTCAAAAAACTGATTTATCGTAAAGATTATACCGAAATTGACGAAGAAATCGGTTTGATATTGCGCCCGGTAAATCCATTTTTGAAAACCATTTGCTGGGGAACGTCCACCCCTGCAGACGTTGGGGTAAACTATACATTTAAGAGAACCACTACGATCATCGCGATAAAAGGGACTCTTGGCAATCACCGTTTTGAAACTACTTTCCGCGACGAGGCTTCGCTAGAAAACCTGGTTCATTGCATTGTGTTCATGCTTGACTTTAATTTGCCTGCCACGGTCATTCAACAACGGATCGAGGGTTTACGACCCGTATCGATGCGTCTCGAACTCAAAGAGGGGATCAATCATTGTTATCTGATTGATGACGCCTATAACAACGATTTACAAGGCCTGTCCATGGCGCTTAACTTTCTCATGCAGCAAGAGCAGCGAAAGTTAAAAACAGTTATTCTTTCAGATGTATTGCAAACCGGACAAACCCCGACAGAATTATATAGCACGATTAACAAACTTTTAAAGGAGAAGAATATTGATCGTCTTATTGGAATAGGTTCGGAAATAACCAGCGAAGCTGAATGCTTTGATATTCCTCAACAGGAATTTTTTGCCACTACTGAATCGTTCTTGAATGAATTTGCATATTCCGGATTGCACGATAGTCTGGTACTTATAAAGGGAGCCCGACCGTTTTCGTTTGAAAAAATCGTACACCGCTTGCAACAAAAAGTACATGGTACTGTACTGGAAATCAACCTTGATTCTCTAACACACAACCTCAATTACTACAAAGCAAAAGTTGGCCCAACTACAAAAATAATGGCCATGGTGAAGGCTTTTGCCTATGGGAGCGGCAGTTCGGAAATCGCAACCTTACTACAATACCACCGCGTAGACTACCTAGGCGTAGCCTATACCGACGAAGGCGTAGCCCTCAGACAGTCGGGTATTACAGTTCCGATCATGGTGATGAACGCACCTACACCAACCTTCGACCTGCTATGGCAATACAAGCTTGAGCCGGAAATATATAGCCAACGCATGCTCACAGATTGGATTACCTATGTGAGCAGACGTAACGAACCCTCAGAAGCACCCGCTATTCATATCAAATTGGATACAGGTATGCACCGCTTAGGTTTCACAGAAAGCGACTACCCATGGCTTGTGGAGCAATTACAGCACCATCCTGCGATTAAGGTTTCTACCATATTCTCACATTTGGTAGGTGCCGACGAGGGGAAACACAACGATTTTTCAAAGCTTCAATACGAGCGCTTTGTAGAAGGTGCCAAGCTTATTGAGGATTCCATCGGCTATCCTGTAACCAAACATATATTAAACTCCGCTGGTATTGTACGCTTCCCAGAATACAAATTAGACATGGTGCGCGTAGGCATAGGATTATATGGCGTAGAAGCCACTAACCGGGAACAAGACGCACTACAAACGGTGGGTACACTCAAAACCATTGTGTCTCAAATTAAATACCTTTCAGCCGGGGAGACTGTCGGTTATAGCCGCAGAGGACAAATCACCCATGACTCGGCCATTGCCACGATTGCCATTGGTTATGCGGATGGATACGATAGAGGTTTGGGAAATGGAATAGGTCAAGTTTCTGTCAACGGAACCTTGTGCCCTACCATTGGAAATATTTGCATGGATATGACCATGGTTGATGTAACAAAAGCGGAGGTTCAAGAAGGTGACGAGGTAATTGTTTTTGGCGCACCTGTACCTATCACCGATTTGGCAGATAAAATTGGAACAATACCCTATGAAATTTTGACAGGTATCGGGGAACGGGTCAAACGCGTATTCTTTAAAGAATAAACGAAAACAGCCTTTCTTAGTGGATCTAAGAAAGGCTGTTTTCGTTTAGAAAGAGTAGCTTACTCCTCCGCCTTGGCTTCATCTGCAGTTTCTTCAACAGCGGGTATTACCTCTGCAACTTCTTCAACCGCTTCCACTTTTTCGAAAAGTTTCACCTGCATTACATCTTCCAATTTGACGTCATAAAACGCAGTATGAATATTGAGCGGTTCCTCTCCTTCTTTTACAATACTTTTAATATATGATCCATCCTCCTGCATTTCGTAGGCATTCACATTATCCTTTAAGCTGAAATACAATATATGTATGGCCTGTTGCCGAACTCTTGGATCTACCAATTTAAACAAGGACTCAATTCGTTTGTCAAAACTTCTAACCATGGCATCCGCACTTCCGCCGTATACCAATGGTTCTCCCAATTGGTGAAAATAAAATATGCGCGAATGCTCTAGGAAATCGCCTACCAGTGAACGAACCGTTATGTTTTCACTAAGGCCTGCCCGCCCCGGACGCAAACAGCAAATACCACGTACAATAAGCTGAATAGGCACACCCGCTTGTGAAGCCCGATACAGTTCCTGGATAATATCTTTGTCTTCCAGTGAGTTAATTTTGATGCAAATACCGCTTGGCAATCCAGCTTGCGCATTTTTAGCCTCATTCTGAATCAATTCAATTAATCGGAGGCGCATATACCTCGGAGCGGTAATTAAATTTTGGTATTCAGAGGGTATAGAATGCCCCGTGATAACATTAAAGAACTCGGATATATCGTGCGTATACTCCTCATTTGAGGTCAACAGACCCGTATCTGTATATAATCTGGAAGTATCTTCATTGTAATTTCCACTGGATAAATGTGCATACCGAAGTACTTGGGTTCCTTCATTTCTGACGATCAACAATAATTTGGTATGCGTTTTAAGCAACCCAATACCATAAATCACAAAACAACCCGCCTTTTGTAAACGCTGAGCTTCCTTGATATTATTTTCCTCGTCAAATCTGGCCTTTACCTCAAACAATACCGCAACATGTTTCCCGTTTTCCGCTGCATGCAACAATGCCTGGGTCACCCGAGAGTTCTTGGCCAAACGATAAATTGTCAATTTAATGGATAACACCTTAGGATCCTCCGCAGCCTGTTCCAATAGTTGAAGTACAGGTTCAAAGTTGTTGTAAGGATGGTGCAGCAAAATATCCCGTTCCTTCATCGCTTCGAAAATATCGGGAATACGCTCGCGATCCAATCCAAGCGGAGGAACCGGTGGACGCACCGACGGGACCTGATCTTTAAACTCAGGATGTTTGATGATGGACCACAACGAAGTAAAATCAATCAACCCATCGATGGTAAACACATTATAGTCATCTATTTCCCAACGCTTTTTAATCAAATTAAGCAAGTCGGGATTCATATCAGGTTCTACCGACAATTGTACCACCCTGCCGAGACGGCGACTCTTGATTTTCTGTTTGATCTCATCAATGAAATCGGACTCCACATCATCACTTTCTTCCAGAGAGAAGTCCCCATTTCTGATAATCCGGAAAAGATTCGTAGAAACAATGTCAACGTTGCGGTACAACTTATGAATAAACTCTTTAACGATGAGCTCTATCGGTAAAAACAGCAATTCGTCATCCCTATCTATGACATAAAAGCGAGGCAAATTTAGCGGTAGCTGCACAAACGACAACTTACGATCTTCATCGGTAGTTGTCCCCTTCACCTGAGTGGTTACTCCTAAAATGAGTACTTTGGCGAGCAACACCGGGAAAGCATGGGTGTAGTCAAAGAGCATAGGCGTAAGCATAGGATATACCGTACGCTCGAAATACTCCCCTACATCTTTTTTCTCTTCCTCTGTGATCTCGTTCAGTTTTATGATTCTGAATCCGTGCTTGGCAAACAACGGTTCCAGTTGTTCTCTATAACATTCATTTTTACGGTTTACATAATCATGAATCTCTTTCATCAACAATTTCCTGAAAGGAATTTCACGGAGACCCGAGTAATCAAGACGTTCTTTACCGAAATCCAAATAATTATATAAACTCCCAACACGGATGGAGAAAAACTCATCTAAGTTGGACGATGTGATGGCCAAAAACTTCATCCTGTCAAACAAGTTCCGACTTTCATCTGTGGCCTGGTCCAACACCCGATCATTAAATTTAAGCCAGCTCAAATCCCTGCTAATAAGCTCGCTCTGCTGAATAAGCGTGTTGGCCTTTTCGACGGAACTGATCACTTTGGTATCTTCCATAGGAACAGGTTCTTTAGGACTTTTGAAAAAGGAAAACAAATTCGTCAATCTGCCTCTTTTCTCGTTGTTATATAAGGAATCTATTGGACCGGGCATAAACTGTATATCTTTAATAAACTTCGTAATAGTGCATGAATCTTACGATTTCAACGAATATACGAAGCTTATGTTTTTGTTAACATGAAGTTTGCATTAAGTTTTAAACAAAAAAACGGATGACTGTTTCTGACCAGTCATCCGTTCAAATACGTAGCGATGTCTAATCTCTATACGTCAATTCTTGCATATTTGGCGTTCTTCTCAATAAAATCACGTCTTGGAGCTACTTCGTCTCCCATGAGCATCGAGAACAAATGATCTGCCTCAGCAGCCGACTCAACAGAAACCTGTTTCAAGCTTCTCTTGTCCGGATTCATGGTAGTATCCCACAGCTGTTCTGCGTTCATCTCTCCAAGACCTTTGTAACGCTGTACGTTTACAAGATCCTCTCTTCCTCCACCAATCTCTCTAACCGCTGCTTCGCGCTGAGCTTCTGTCCAGCAATATCTCTCCTCTTTACCCTTTTTAACCAAATACAAAGGCGGTTGGGCAATATAGATGTATCCATTATCGATCAGAATACGCATATAACGGAAGAAGAACGTTAAAATAAGTGTTCTGATGTGACTTCCGTCAATATCAGCATCCGTCATGATTACGATTTTGTGATAACGAAGCTTGTCAATATTCAAAGCTCTTTCATCACCCTCTTTACCAATCTGAACACCCATCGCGGTGAACATATTTTTTATTTCTTCATTCTCGTAAATCTTGTATTCCTGGGCTTTTTCTACGTTCAGAATCTTACCTCTTAAAGGCAGAATGGCTTGGAATGCACGGTTACGACCTTGTTTGGCAGTTCCACCCGCCGAGTCCCCTTCCACCAGGTAAAGTTCACATACAGTTGGATCCGTTTCAGAACAGTCAGACAGTTTACCCGGCAAACCGGTTCCTGTCATGATGTTTTTGCGCTGCACCATTTCACGAGCCTTTTTAGCTGCGATACGTGCTTTTGCTGCCAAAATCACCTTATCGATGATTACGCGCGCTTCTTTTGGATGTTCGTCCAGATATACATCAAGCAATTCGGCCACAACCTGACTCACTATACTCACAACTTCTGAGTTACCAAGCTTGGTTTTAGTCTGACCTTCAAATTGAGGTTCTGCTACTTTTACCGAAATTACGGCTGTTAAACCTTCACGGAAATCGTCTCCACTAATCTCAATTTTTTCTTTCGCCAGAATCCCCGATTTCTCTGCATAGTTTTTCAGCGTACGCGTCAAAGCAGTTCTAAAACCTTGCACGTGCGTTCCACCTTCTATGGTATTGATGTTGTTCACATAGGAGAACACATTCTCGGAATAAGACGTGTTGTACATCATGGCAATTTCCACAGGCACTACACCTTTGGTATTTTCCATGTAAATTGGATCCGGAATCAACGGCTGACGTGTTCCTTCCAAATACTGTACAAACTCGTTCAGACCTACCTCGGAATGGAATTCTTCGCTTCTGAAATTTCCTTCTTCATCCTCTTCACGCTTATCCACCAAGGTAAGCTTGATCCCTTTGTTTAGGAAAGAAAGCTCGCGTAGCCTTGTCGATACGGTTTCGTATTTAAACTCTGTAACCGTGAAGATTGAAGCATCTGGAAGAAAATGAATAAATGTCCCCGTTTTTTCGGACTCTCCAATTACGCGTGCAGCATAAAGTGGTTTACCCTCACTAAACTCCTGTTCAAATATTTTTCCTTCACGGTGGATTTCTGCTCTCAAATGAATTGAAAGTGCATTTACGCAGGAAACCCCTACTCCATGCAAACCACCAGAAACTTTATATGTATCCTTATCGAACTTTCCACCTGCGTGAAGTACAGTCAAAACCACTTCTAGCGCTGACCGCTTTTCTTTTGGGTGCATCCCCGTTGGAATACCCCGTCCATTATCCTGCACGGTAATGGAATTATTTTTTTCGATTGTAACATTGATCGTATCGCAGAAGCCAGCCATGGCTTCATCAATGGAGTTATCGACAACCTCCCAAATCAAATGGTGAACTCCTTTAAAACCAGTATCACCAATGTACATCGCCGGACGCTTACGAACGGCTTCTAAACCTTCTAGAACCTGGATATTTTCGGCTGAATAAGAATTCAATTCCAGCACTGCTTCGTTTGACATATAATTTATTTTACCCGACAATAAATGAGTATTTAAGGCATATTTGTAACGTGCAAAGATACCACTTTTTTATCGCTAAACCTAGTGATTCATTGGTAGAAGAGTCCGTAAAAACGTTGATTCTACAATAATTACGCAATTTCAGTCACGTCCGGACGTAAAATAAAGATTACCTTCTATAAATGAGTTACATACGTTACCTTAAACGGTACTTTCCGGATACTCAAACCATAAAAGACAGCACCTGAAATCAATTTAAACTAAAAGTCTGATCCTGCACATGCAGTGTGCTATTGATTGGATGAAAGGATTTTTCACCGCCAGCAGTCACATCCAGGATACCCAGATCGTAATCTCCGGAATCCAGGTCATCGGGCCTGAAAAATGCATTAAACCCAGGCTTATAGTATTCCAGTTTTGTGAGAATAACTTTGCGGGCCTGCACTTTTGGATCTCCGTTTTTTAGATAGATTCTACCCGTTTTTTGCTCCCGCAAGACTAAAAAACGATCGTCGTAAAACCCTTTATGTTCAGGCAGCACATCACTAACGATATAAAAATAACGATCATAATCACCACTCCGATGCGTAGTTCTATCAACCTCTAACACGTTGATGAACATTTGATAATTATCCTTTACCGTAGCTTTCTGGCTAAAAAAAGATTTCAACTCCTGTTCAGTTACCACGGGCTTTGAAAGTTTAAAAAAGCCCTTTTCATAAGCTGGATAAATGTAAAACGACGCATTGCGCAGCAGCTGACGCGGCACTGAAAACATACTCCTATTGACTTGCCAATTATAAACGTCGGCCAGATAACCCGTACGCTTGTTGCCAACCACGCTGGATACAGTATAGTAAGAATAGACCCAATAGAAAATGCTCATGCCCAGTACAAACGCGTACGGTAGCTTTTTCTGAAACAAAGAAGTCGAATTAATCAACCATATATAGGCTATAACGATAGACATGCAGGAGTAAATCTGAAACCGACTCGCCAAAGCGCTATCCGCTCCCGACCACGATCGAAATGTGGCGATAACGAAGCCTGTAATAAAGATAAAAACGAACAAGGATAACAGTTCCAACATACCCGGTTTAAGGGATACAGGTACCGAAAAATAGCTTTTCGCGACTTTGAATAATTGAAAAAATAAGAATGCAACGATGAGGAAACCCAAAAATGCAGACAGGAGCAGTGGCTGCGGAAAAATGGCCATTACCGACCCCACAAATCCAAACAAACAGCTTGCAAACACCGAAACACTTTCGGGAAGCCTCATCGCTTGCCCCGATTCATATCCGATCAGATATATGAATAGCGCAGCAAACATCCCTACAGAGGTGTAAATAGCCCTTTTAAAATCTTTGACCGCTAGAAAATAAAAGACAACCGCAGGAAAGGATAAAATACCATTACCGTGGGTAAAGGTGGCTAAAAAACAACAAATTATAGCACCAAACATGGCTAAATTGTTCCTTTTAGACGCTAAACTAATGGCCGTTACGGTAAATACAATTAAAAATGAATGCTGCATTCCGTTCAAAGCCCATCCTGAAATTTCGTGATAGAGAGGATGAAAAAACAGAAAAAATGCCGGCAAAAAACACCAAAATGGTAGCGCTGTTTTCTTAAACTGTCGGTATAGAAAGTAAAAAATATAAACTATATTGATAGATACCAGAATGATATAAAATCTAAAATTTAAAACCCCGGTAACACTGTATTCAACCAGGGCTAGTAGCCTGAGGGTAGAGGCTTTATGATCATTAAAAGTTCTAAACAACTCCTTGATCAGATCCAGCAAACTCAAACCACCATTAGAGACTACTTCTATAAATTGGATGAGCAGAAAATCATCCTGAAATGGAAAGTTTACAGAGAAGTAATAATTGTATCCAAAAAAAATTAATATCAATAAAACAGGAATAAACAACTTCCTTAATGACTGCATAGTAATAATATAATGTGTTGTAAAGCCGGACCGTATACCAGCCTAGTTAGAGGCCATCGGTCCGAAAAACTAGGTTAGGGACATTGAGAACAACAAGTCTGAAAGCAAATTTCACCTTATTATACTTCAATTCAAACCCCCGGACAGGTTTACTTCAGAAAGTCTGGAATAAACCTCGGTATCTTGAAACTGACCATCAGCATAAAAGGCTTCTTTAAAATAAGCCTCTTTGACAAAACCGTTTTTCAACAGAATACCTGCTGAGGCCAAATTGTCGGGATGGATTCTTGCCTCTAAACTGTGGAAATGAAGCTCCTCAAAACCGTATTCAATCACCCGGTCCAGGGCTTCGTGCATGATTCCCTTTTGCCAATAATCTGGCCGTAAGATATAGCCAATTTCGGCACGACTATTTTCGACTTCAATGCGATGAAAACCAATGGTTCCAATTAGCCTATGGTTTTTTTTCAATGTTATACCCCAAATAATACCTCGATTTAACCGCACATGCTCCTGATATCCCTCGATCAGACCCTGCACTTCTCCGATGTTGGTTAAAACCGGTTTCCCGATATACTTCATGGCCTGAGTATTTCCCCTAAACATGAACAAATCCTCAACATCCGCACGACCGATAGCACGAAGAATGAGCCGATCAGTTTGCAGTACAGGAAATGGGTCGAAATTAAGTTGAAGCATTGAAAGCTGCGTGATTCATTAAACGGTATGACAATAAAATTCATTTACATCGAATTTCTTACTTGCTTGTCAATTAACGATACTTTCTTTCCCAAATTTTATACCAATTTTTGTTGGAAGGGTATCTGCGATGCGGTGCGCGATTGTTGACCAAAAGGGCAATCAAAAGCAAAATTAATACACCACTCAAAACGGGATTCAATACATACCAATAGCCTAAGCCTAAGATCTTTTCGGAACCAATGTTGGCGATCAGAGCAGTAGCACCTCCGGGCGGATGTAGCGTTTTTGTCATCTGCATCACCACAATGGATGACGAAACCGCCAAAGCCGAGGACAGCCAGACTTCATTGGGCAATAAATAGTGCATCGTTACACCCACCAAGGCACTAAGCACATGGCCTCCGATTAAATTTCGGGGCTGTGCCAAAGGACTATTCACAATTCCAAAAACCAATACAGCCGTAGCTCCAAATGAACCAATTAAAAAAACAGTGTCGGTTTTTGCGAAACGAGACTCGTTTAAAAATCCGATCACTGCGATACCGAGAAAGGAACCAATAAACGTCCAAACGTGATCCTTAAAGTCAATAAGTGTTTCCTTGTAAACAACATACCGCGCCATGCGCAAATGCTTCTTAAATCGTTTTTTCAAAACTTAAAATAATTATATTTTAAATGCTATTCAATAAGAACCCATATGCCCCAATTATGGTTGTTAAATTATCATCAAGGTCTTATATATCTAATTTGTACGCTTTCAATTTATTAAAACGGTGTCGCTCAACCAGAACGTAAATTTATACAGAAATCGACTTGCGTTAATTACCACTTGAAAAATTATATTAGTACTATTGCCTTAGCTATTACCACACTGTTATGAATTACCTCGACGAGTTTAGAAAATTTCTTTCCAGCCACTATCTTTCCAGCGGTGTTCGCATAACGCTGGGGACGGTTATTCCTAGCTTAATTTTTCATCATTACGGCATACTAACCGAAATGATCGCTTTTCCTCTTGGCACGATTCTCATCGGAAGTATCGATAGCCCGGGGCCATTTTATAGACGTAGAAATGCCCTCATGATCGGCATTCTAATCTGTTTTGTGGTGGCTTGCATTACCGGGTTTCTAAGACACATACATTTTATCGTTTTTGCCGAAATTATCATTTTTGGTATCTTTTTTTCCCTGATAGGCGTTTACGGAAGTAGGGCCAATAGCATTGGATTGATTGCACTTTTGGTATTTGTTTTCAATATCGAAGATCACATAAATGGAGACTCTGTACTCCGTAATGCCCTTATATTTTCAGCAGGGGGTATATGGTATCTGATTCTCTTTCTGATCATTCAGACACTTCGCCCCTATTTACTCATTCAACAATTGTTGGGTGAAAACTTTGTAGAATTAGGTAAACTCTTGTCTATCAAGGCAGGTTACTATTCAGCAAAACCCGATTATAACGCTCTTTTCACCAAACTGATCGACCAGCAGGTTACGCTTCGCGAAAACCATGAAACCTTGCGCGAAATCATTTTTAAAACACGGGAATTTGTTACCGAGTCCACCAATAAAAGCAGGATTCTGATGCTGATGTTTTTGGATAGTATCGATCTTTTCGAACGAATTTTAAACTCTCAACAGAATTACGCTAACCTCCACCGTGCCTTTGACGACACGAAAATGCTGCGGCTGTTTGGCACCTATATAACCTGGCTGGCGGCCGAAATTCAGCAAATTGGCTTGGCGGTACAGAGTGGTGTCGCTTCACACCCAAAAAGAGATTTGGATGAAGCTTTTAACAAATGCCAGACCGCCTTTGAAAACATTCGCAGAGAACGAATGACGCATGAAAACATGGAAGACTACATCATGTTGCGCCAAATCCTCAACAGCTTGCAGGATATTACCGAACGTATCAAAAAACTTCATTTAGCCACCACTTACGACACCTCCTTAAAAAGTGGGTACCAACAACTGGATATAGAGGTGGATAACTTCATTCCAAAACAGGAATATCAACTACATACGCTTGTTGACAACTTATCTCTCAAATCAAGCCATTTCAGACATGCGCTAAGAATTACGTTGGCATTACTGGTAGGATATACAACTTCTCTCATGTTTGATTTTGGACATGGATACTGGATTTTGCTCACCGTCGTAACCATCATGAAGCCGGCGTTCAGCATTACCAAACAGCGCAATTGGTATCGGATAGCCGGTACTTTTGTAGGTGCGGTTTCCGGTTTCCTGTTCCTCTACTTTATTAAGGATGGTACCGCCTTATTTATTCTTATGATGTTGGCCATGGTCTTGGCCTATACCTTTATCAAGATCAATTATTTTGTAGCGTCTGTAAGCATAACGGTGTATGTACTGCTCTGGTTTAATATACTTAATCCTGCACATATTGCCGAGGTTTTGCAAGATCGCGTTATTGATACCTTTATTGGCTCAGTAATAGCCTACCTGATATCATCTTATGTATTACCGGTGTGGGAGCATTCTCAGATCAATCAATATATCCGAGAAGCACTCATTACCAATCGTAAATATTTTGATATTGTTGCTGCTTCTTTTGCAGGAAAACTGCTCGATATCAGCCAAATGAAAATTCTTCGTAAAGATGCCATTATTGCCTTGGCAAACCTTTCCGATAATTTCCAGAAAATGCTATCCGAGCCTAAACGCCGTCAACCTAAAATTGAGGAATACCATCAGTTTGTAGCCACCAGCCACATGTTAACCTCCTATATCGCATCGCTGTCGACATACGCACAAACGAGTGCTCACAACGAGTATGTAGTCGAATTTGAGATGATGTTCCGACAGATAGACCGTCAGTTTCAAGCCGCAACCGACGTTGTGGATGGAACCCTTCATGGCAACCTGGAAATCATAAGGGAGTCATTGCCCCAAAATCAAAAACTAATTGAATTACTCGCAACGCGTAAAAAGGAAATTAAAGAGATAGGCATTGAACTTTCGGCTCAATCACCGGCACGGAAGGCTTTGTCTGAACTTAAAACAATTAACGGACTCTTTGAACTGATCAGTACGATCACCATTGACGAAATAAAAATTTTACAGAAAATTATTCCGGACCATAAATAGTATGGAATATTAAACCGAATGAATATATGTTATCAGGTACAGAAAGAAAAAATATTACCTCCGGGCTTGCTGTGGCGATTGTTTTGAAACAAGATCAGCGCACAGGAAAATTGACCCACGGAATCGTTAAAGATATACTCACCAAGGCACCTGTTCATACCCATGGCATCAAAGTGAGACTAACAACAGGAGAAGTGGGACGCGTGAAAGAAATTGAATAGTTACTTTCAACATTGCTGTGCTTGTTGACATAGGGCTGTCATTCCTTCATTTTACTTTTGAAAAAACACATTCCCATGAAAACTCACACCACGAATTACGAAAATACCTTCATTGCCGTTGCAGATGACACTCCTGTGATGGAAGGCCAGGTTCCTCCCATTAAAGAAAATACGAGAACAGTAGCCAACATCCAGTTTGAACTGATTAGCAAAAATCCTTATCGGTTCACTTCGGATGATATCCTATTTGAGGTATTTGCCGAAAAACAGGACTTAACCGAAAGCGAATTGGAGGAGGCTAGAAAGCAATTTTTCAGTAAAGGCCAGGCCTGTATGCGTGCCTCTCCCCTCACCAAACGGTATGGTTGGGGAATACATCACAACGCGGAAGGAAAAATAGCGCTTTATCCCCTGGGTTCCGATGGCTACAATCAGTTGTGTGAAGATGAAAATTTAAAGGTTGTGAAAGCGATGAAATCAAATAAATAGCCTATATACGCTAGAATGGCATAGTTTTGTGATGTGATATATTAAATTCAAAGTAGAAATCATGAAACCGTTATTTTCATTACTCGGCGTAGGCCTTCTTTTAACTGGCTGTAACAGTGCATCTAATCAGGAAGCACAAGCTCTCAAAGCCAAGCAAGCTACCATCGATTCGATGCGTATCGACTCTATGAACACAATTATGGCTCAAAAGGAAGAGCTAGAAAAGGCTGAAATTGTAGAGGACGACAAACAAAGTGTTGATAATAGCAACAATTTTGCTCAACCGGTAGCTGCGGCCCCTGCCGCTCCTGCGAGAAAAAAATGGAGCCATACAGCCAAGGGAGCTGTTGTGGGTGCAGGTACAGGAGCAATAACAGGCGCCATTGTCAATAAAAAACGTGCTGAAGGTGCAATTGTAGGCACACTCATCGGAGCTGGCGTTGGAGCAGGAACCGGCGCTATTGTAGATGCGTCAAAACGAAAAAAAGAAAGAGGTAATTAACCACTCATATTCCGGTAAAAAAAGGGGATTGGCGCATGAGTAGAGCCAATCCCCTTTTATATACACGCAACTGGCGTACTATTTCACATCTTTATTACGCATCACCACTTCCTTTGCCGTACGTTTAAGCACTTTTGCAAATTTATCTGAAACCTGTTCAGGCTTAAATTTCAACTTGGTTGGGGATTCTCCAAACAAAACGGTATACCACACCAATCCTCCTAAAAAGCACCCGGCTTCATTCGCATGATTGGCATCAAAGCCAAGTTTTTTACTGTTATCATACTTGTAACCCACATGCAATGAATTGGCTTGATCCGGCAAATTTGGATATATCGGATTCGAATAATCAAATTTCTCATCTTTACGATAGGCCGTCTTAGCATTTGAATTTACAGCCCAAAACGCATCACCTACCGGAAAGAGCGAAATGCCCAGTTCCTTGGCAACCTGATGATACGCGGCGCGCGATTTCACCCACATTTCTTTCGCATCACTGGCAAATTTCTGATCTGCTATCTGCGTGAAAGTCTTGGCATCTGTCCGATATGCCCATGTTTGCTGCATAATAATCCGGGCATTGGGCTGGATTGACTTCACCAAGTCATATAACTTTTTTGCATAAGGTTCATAGGTATTTACATCTCCCGAATTCATGGAATTTTGCTGAATCGTGACCACATCCCAAGTGCCCTCCGACAATAATTCCCGCAAAGACTTCCCATGATAGGCTTTCCCCTTAGGATCTTGGGAGTTTCTTTCAGCGGCCTCTGCGATGTCCCAGTGCCTTTGCAAGGAACATCCTCCTAGCTCAGCGCGACCTATTTTCAACGGATGTCCTCCCTCACTGGCAAGTTGTGGCAAGTAGCGGGTTGCATTTTGTGAAAAACTGTTACCAATTAAAAACAACCTGAGTGAATCACCGCTGCCAAATGCAAAACAATTACCAACTGTAACCAAGCTTAAAAACAGGAACATGGCCTTGCCTAGCAAACCTTTTCTATATTTTAATTTCACGTATTTATTATTTTAGGATTTAAGAATCGAATCAATTGTTTGCGAAAATAACGCTTAGGGGAGCAATACATCAAACATTAGCCCAAATAACACAAAAAGCCGGGTATCTTTTAAAACCCGGCTTTTCTTTATGGCGTATTATGCTTATTTCACTTCTTCGTAATCTACATATTCCCCACCCTTAAATCTTGATTGATTCACATCTGGCGGAACACTATCTACTCTTACCCCTGTTTGCTGCGCACGTTGCTGCTGTGCTCTGTACTGACGTTCCTGTTCTTTCACCAACTTGCGTCCCACGAGCAGGTGAAATATAAATCTTCTGAAAAACGGAACAAAGGCAATCAGAAGTAAAAATATTATAAGGATATTAAATATGATTTTCATCTTTCAACGGTTTATTACTGCTATTTATAACGTAAACCTGGCATAAAATAACGCACGAATATATAGAAAACCTGTTGAAAGACCCAATTTAAAGTTGAACGGCTCAATATGCGGTTAAGCGAAAAACATTCAACCTGATTCTCCTCAGGTAACGTAACTATGCGCGTTTTAAAAAACCATGTTACATTTATACTGATGCCTTTGAATTTTCGATCACACGCTCGTAATACGATTCATAATGCGGTAGGATTTTAGCAAGCTCAAACTCCTTTGCCCGTGCCAGCGCATTGGCCTTAAAGCGTGGAAGGTTTTCATCCTGTAAAATAAATGCTGCGTTTTTAACCATATCGTCAACGTCGCCTACATCGCTAAGAAAACCTGTAACGCCCTGCACATTCAGTTCTGGCAAGCCTCCGGCATTGGAGGTAATACAAGGCACCTCACAAGCCATTGCCTCCAAGGCAGCCAAACCAAAACTTTCGGACTCCGATGGCATCAAGAATAAATCGGCCACGGAGAGTACCTCTTCAATAGCATCCAACTTTCCAAGGAAACGAACAGCAGACAAAAGTCCCAGATCCTTACACATTCTTTCGATCAGAGCCCGATCCGGCCCATCACCAACCAACAACAACTTACACGGAAGAAGCTTTCTTAATTTACTAAAAATCATGATCACGTCTTCAATCCGCTTCACCTTCCGGAAATTGGATGTATGCACAATCAGTTTTTCATTGTTCGGGCAAATAGCTAATTTGAAGTGATCCTTCTTTTGACGGTTAAAACGGCTTAAATCGATAAAATTGGGAATTACTTCAATATCCTTAACGATGTTAAAATGTTTATAGGTGTCACTTTTTAGCGATTCCGATACCGCTGTAACACCGTCGGACTGGTTGATACTAAATGTAACCACCGGCTCATAGGAAGGATCCTTCCCTACCAATGTGATGTCGGTTCCATGCAAGGTGGTAATTACCGGTATATGAATCCCTTGTTGCGCCAGTATTTGTTTGGCCAAGTAAGCCGAAGAGGCATGAGGGATGGCGTAATGTACATGTAGCAAATCCAGCTTATGGCTTTCCACCACCTGCACCATATGGCTTGAAAGCGCCGATTCGTATGGAGGATGTTGGAACAGCGGATAGGCCGGTATATTTACTTCATGGTAGTATAAGTTTTCGTTAAAAAAATCGAGTCTTTGCGGTTGTGCATATGTAATAAAATGGACCTGATGACCAACTTTGGCCAGCGCAATTCCTAATTCAGTAGCCACCACTCCGCTACCACCGAAAGTAGGATAACAAACTATACCAATTTTCATACTATTGTTCTATTCGTGGTGAATTATAAATAATAAATAGATTTTATAATCAAACTCTATCGGGAATAAAATGCTAACACAAATTGCAGTCAAATTATCCCACACATGAGGATAAAGATGTAAATTATTGCTAATACTGGTGTAAAATGAATAATTTTAATCCTTCAATCATAATTTTCAACTAAAAGCAATGGATGTGTCTGCGCGCCCAAAGATAACCATACGGGATTTTGTAGCAGGAAGTGTTCGTCTGGTTCGCATGACAAACCTGATCATTGTTGCTTTAACCCAATACCTTACACGAATCCTCTTAATTGGCCCTTCACACGAATGGAAGCAGATCATTTCCGATCCAGATATGTTCTTCCTTTCCCTTTCTACGGTGTGTATTGCAGCTGCGGGTTATATCATCAATGATTACTTCGATATCAAAATTGATATTGTCAATAAACCCGAACGTGTGGTTGTTGGGCGCTATCTCAAACGACGTTGGGCTATGGGAGCGCATCAGGTGCTTAACGTATTAGGAGCAGTGCTTGGCTTACTGGTAAGTCCTTGGATCTTTCTGATGAATGTCTTTTCAATCACGCTATTGTGGTTTTATTCGGAGCGTTTTAAGAGAAAAGCGTTTATAGGCAATTTTATTGTTTCGCTACTTACCGGTTTAACGCTACTTATACTTACCCTATACTTTCCTGCAAATCGTCATCTTGTATTCATATATGCCGTATTTTCTTTCTTTATTTCATTAATACGAGAGATTGTGAAAGATATGGAAGACATCAAAGGCGATGCGGCTCATGGCTGCCAAACCCTCCCAATTGTGTGGGGTATACGTCGTACAAAAACGTTTTTGTACGTCATCATATCCATTTTTGTTATTACACTTTTTCTGATGGCCAAAGTACTCAATAACCCTATATTAATCTGGTTATTCTTATTGCTACTTATACCCATAGGGTACTTGGTTTTCAAACTAGCAAAATCCGATACGCGAAAAGAGTTTAAGCAAATTAGTACGCTTTGTAAAATCATTATGTTACTGGGGCTAATGACCATGCTTTGGGCCTAAATCTGAGGATTTTACAGGATATCTTTCTGCATCATGGTATAGACCAGACTTCTGACCAGTCTTTATCGGCAAATCACGTTGAAAACCCACGGATGCCACTGTTTTTTTATAGCTTTGCCAAAAGCGCCAAAAATTAATTGATTATTCCCCATTCTATTCTAATTTTTTAATGAAACGTATTGCCATTTTCGCGTCAGGTTCTGGTTCTAATGCAGAAAAAATTTGTGACTATTTCTCCGGACGTACTGATGTGGAAGTTACACTAATACTCACCAACAACCCCGAGGCCGGCGTAATTAAACGGGCTAGAAGGCTACATATCCCGGTTGTTATTTTTGACCGGAAAACGTTTTACGATACAGAGCGAATCCTCCAATTGCTAAAAAATGACGGTATTGACTTTATCGTTCTGGCTGGATTTATGATGCTGATTCCACAATACTTAGTAAATGGCTATACCAACAAGATTGTCAATATACATCCTGCCTTGTTGCCCAAACATGGTGGTAAAGGAATGTATGGGCATTTTGTACATGAGGCAGTAGTCGCAGCAAAAGATACCGAATCTGGCATAACCATTCATTTTGTAAATGAACGTTATGACGAAGGAAATATCATTTTCCAGGCTACCTGCGAAGTATTACCCTCCGATTCTCCTGAGGATGTAGCCTCCAAAGTACAAGTGTTAGAGCATGTACATTTTCCACGTGTTATTGACGAGATGATTTCGAAATAGGCCGTTTAATCCCCGAAATGATCAATTTTATATTAGCAGTTCTGTTTACGGTTGTTCTTTACCTGATCATGCGGGCCTATCCGCGTTATCAGGTAAATTCCTTTCATGCAGTCGTGTTTAACTATTACTCTTGCGTGGTAACAGGTATACTGCTCACACCCGACCTCAGCGTTTTTGAACAGGTTAAATGGCAGGAAACCGGAACCTTGTTAACCCTATCGCTCGGTACCCTGTTTGTGATAGCTTTTATGTTGATAGGACTAACTGCCCAAAAAGTTAGCATCACTGCTTCCTCTTTGGCTGGCAATATGTCGTTAGTAATTCCAGTGCTTTTTGGACTATTTGTTTTCAAAAACAATAACAAAGAATTCACAGCAGTTAACTACGCCGGATTACTGGTTGCACTTGTCGCTCTGGCCTTGGGGGCTATACAATTTGCCGAAAAGAAAAACGACAAAGCCCAACAGGAAAAAGGCAACAACTCTCTCCACCATCTCTTTTGGATCTTACCCATACTTACCTTTTTTGGCAGTGGAATCAATAATACGCTGATTAATTATCTGTCGGCTAAGTATTACGAACCCGGCCAGAGTACCGTATTTATGATTATTGCCTGCATGGGGGCTATATTGATAGGTACTACGCTGCTTATATATAAAATGATTGTTTATCGAGAACGACTAGAATTAAGAAGCATTGTAGGTGGCTTATTGCTAGGCGTACCCAATTTCCTTTCGTTATACTTTCTACTGAAAGCACTCGTGGCCTTTGGAAATAGTGCAGCCTACGTATTTCCAGTATATAACATTCTCACCATGCTGGTTTCTTCCTTTGCTGCTTGGACGCTATACCAGGAAAAACTTAATATTTATAATAAAATAGGACTGATGCTCGCTGTGCTGGCCATCGCTATGATTTCGTACCAGGAATTGGGCTTCTAAACAAAAAGCCGAATTCCTGTGTTACCCTTACCATATGGTCTAAAATATCCGAATGACAAATACTTCACCATTACTAAGAATTGGGCACCCAAAGTCTGATCTGAATAAAAAGCAAAAGGAATTTAATCTTTTGTCTGAAAAAATTGGACAACTGGACAATCTCATTCCGGAGCTGGAAAATGCAAGGGACGAAATTATCCGACGTATCCCTACCGACCTCAACCCTCTGATCATGGAATATCAGACTTTCAGGGTGGAATTGGTTCATATTATGGACCGAACCTATGAAGCTGATTTGTACAGAAAAGCTTATTTAACAAAGCTGAGCTATATTATTTGTGAAAATTCGCTCGATTTGATCGCCAACTTTGGCTTTGATGAGTTGAAACCTGTTTTCAATAAATACAGTCCGGTCAATATTGAGACTGTATTAAACCAGCTGAATCAGAAGGTTGAAAAAATCACGGATCCTGCTTTTCTTTTGGAAGAAGAGGCGCAGCCTAAAAATGATTTTCCGGAGAACTTCCATGAATTACCGGAAGCAGAACAGCAAAGACTGAAAGAAGAGCAAAGAGCGCGAAGAGTGCAGGACAGAGTCAATCAGGCCAAACAAAATTTAGAAAAACAGAAAACCACAAAATCGGTTCGAACGGTCTATATGGAACTTGTCAAAGCCTTTCACCCAGACCGTGAAACGGACGAATCTGAGAAGACTCGAAAAACTGAAATTATGCAACGGGTTACGACAGCCTACCAAGAAAATAATTTACTGGGACTGCTAAAACTGCAAATCGAATTCGACCGCATTGACCAGGACCACTTAGAAAACTTGACCAAAAATCAGCTTAACTATTATAACAAAGTACTTAAACAACAGGTAGAAGATCTGGAAATACAAAAGGAAATTGTTCAAAAGGAAATTTCCGCATTATGTGGATTACCCTTCCAGCATGTCAATTCGTATACTTCTTCCATTGTTAAATTTAATACCAATGTAAATGAAGTTAAGGCTGAGATTAAAAACATCAAGCAAGTTACCAAGCAATGGAAAGTACCCTCGCAACTCAAAGCGTACTTAAAAACATATCAAATCCCGAACGAACCTCACTTTGATGATGACGAAGATTGATTTTAGTCCTATCTTGAAAAATCTTATTTAACCCGTCTTCATGTCAGAACCTCAAAATAATATCCGTCCCCAAATTGGTGTATTCGATTTGGGAATGATCGTTGTCAGTCTTGTTATAGGGATTGGGATATTCAGAACTCCCGCTATTGTTGCCAAGCAAGCAGGTAGCGAAGAAATTTTCTTTTCGGCCTGGGTGTTTGGCGGAATTGTAAGTTTGGTAGGGGCCTTGGTTTTTGCTGAAATTGGTTCCCGCCATCATTTCCCTGGTGGGGTATATAAGCTTATTTCAACAGCCTTTCACCCTGTTTACTCCTTCATGATCAACTGGGTGATTGTCCTTACTTATGGTGCAGGAATGGCGGGAGTGGCACTCATCGGTTCCGAATACCTCAATCCGTTAATGCCTCAATCTTTGCAAACCAGCACTGGTATACAGGGCACTGCGGTGGTTACGTTGCTCTTTTTCTATACGATCAATATGATTGGCGTCAAATCCGGATCACGCACCCAAAACTTGCTCAGTACACTCAAAATACTGATGATGCTTACATTGTGCTGTGGTTTGTTTATATCCCAGTCGGAGCCCGTTGCTTCCACAGCAACTTTGGCAATACCCAAGACCAACATGTTCGCTGCTTTTGGGGCAAGTCTCATTGCCGTTTTCTACACATTTGGAGGATATCAGCAAACCCTCAATTTTGGAGGCGATATCAAAGACCCCGTACGCAATACCCCCAAAGGGATTTTATTGGGAATTTTCCTGATTGTGGCTTTGTATATGGCCATCAATTACACCTATTACAAAGCCCTGGGCTTTGAAGGCTTACAAAACTCCAAACTCATTGCTTCGGATACGGCACGCGTTTTATTTGGCCCAACCGGGGAAATATTTTTTTCTGTTGCCATTTTCTTATCGGTTATTGGCTTCATCAATGCCACGATGATGTCTCTGCCTCGCGTGTATTACGCCATGGCCGATGACCGAATCCTGCCGCAAATCTTCAAAAAGGTAAATTCTAAAACACAGGTACAAGAATTTGCATTAACCTTTCTCGTAATCACATCGCTCCTATCTTTGCTTATGCTGGACACCTTTGAGTCGATTGTGAACTATGTGATGTCCGTTGACAGTATTGCCCTTGCGAGCTCTGCCGCGACGATATTTGTATTCAGAAAAAAAGCTGGTGTTTCGGACCTGCATCAAGGATTTAAAATAAAAGGCTACCCTGTCCTACCTGCCTTATTTGTACTCTTCCTTATCATTATTGCTATCAACGTCATCGTAACCGATCCGTCTTCGGCAATCATTGGCTGGGCACTGTTTTTGGGAGGTGCACCTCTATACTTTCTTTTGCAGAAGCTGGGTAAATAACAACCTTATATATGAGAGAAGTTGTAGGAAAACCCTACAACTTCTCCGATATTTCAGAAACCGGCAAAATTGTAACGATTTTATATTTCACTGATAAATAAGGGATTGCTCCAACCTGGCAATATATTAACCTTCTGGCACAGAATTTGCTATTATCACTGCACAATTATCTTAACCAGAACTAAATGAAAAATTGCATTATTCTCTTATTATGCGGACTGCTTGCAACATCCGCAGCTCAGGCTCAGGAAAATGTTTCCATAGGCCCGATTGTTGGTGTCTCTATCGCTAATTTCAGAGGTAACACCAGTGCTATTGGTGGTGACACCCAGTGGAAACCTGGCTTAACAGCCGGTGGTTTTTACAATTACAGCTCCAAAACAGGATTTGGGTTTAGCGGCCAACTTTTGTTTACACAAATGGGAGCTCAGGTTTTTAATAAAACCAATGAGATTAATCTGAATTATATCCAGGTCCCTCTGTTTGCAACCTTCTTTTTAGGTCGCTATGGCGCAAACGTTCGACCTAAGCTTTTCTTAGGACCATCTCTTAACTTTTTAGTGGGAGCTAAGGATAAGGCCGGAAACAAGTTGAACCCGGAGTCTGGCCCAAGAATTTACAATCCATTCGATCTTGGACTCACCTTTGGGGCTGGTTTGAACATCAAACTTCAACAAAAAATATGGCTGAACATTGATGCACGCTATGGTTTGGGATTACTGGATGTTTCGGCTGATAATAACAAAATGATGAACAGTAATTGGGGAATCAACGCCGGCGTAAGTTTTCCACTCGGTACATACAACAAAAACACGGGTCGACTGCGTACCAGATAACGTAAAACACACACCGTAATGCCATAAGAGAGCGTCCAAATCGGAGCTCTCTTTTTTGTTTCCTGACCCGATTCCAACATTATTATTAATACTCCAAGAAGATTAGAGTAACTTTGCAGACTTTTTATAAGCAAATTATGACTTTCGAAGAATTAAATCTTACCAAGCCTCTTTTAAACGCACTCGCGGATTTAGGTTATACTACCCCCACTACCATACAGGAAAAGGTGTTTTCTGTCATGATGTCAGGGAAGGATGTGTGCGGTATTGCTCAAACGGGTACCGGTAAAACCTTTGCATACTTATTGCCTTCCCTCCGTCAAATCACTTTTTCTAAGGACCGTTTACCCCAGCTACTTATACTCGTACCAACACGGGAACTGGTTGTACAGGTAGTTGAAGAAGTGCGAAAACTAAGTGCCTATATGACCCTTCAAACAGTGGGTGTTTATGGCGGAGGCAATATAAAAGTGCAAATGGCAGAGCTTAAACAGGGGGCAGACGTCGTGGTTGCAACACCTGGCCGGCTGGTTGATTTAGCCCTGAACGGTTCTCTTAAAAGCAAGTCGATTAAGAAACTGGTTATTGATGAGGTAGACGAAATGTTGAATCTCGGATTTAGGACCCAGTTGAAGAATATATTGGATTTACTACCTCAAAAGCGCCAGAATCTACTTTTTTCGGCGACCATCACTCAAGAAGTAGAGCAACTCATGCAAACCTACTTCAATAATCCCGTAAGGATTGAGGCTGCACCGGTAGGTACTCCACTAGAAAACATTGAACAGGTTGCCTATGAAGTTCCTAATTTTTATACTAAGGTAAATTTGATCGACTTGTTGCTGGATGAAAATCCGGATATGAACAAGGTTCTTATTTTTGTGGCTACTAAGAAATTGGCGGATCAACTATTTAACCAACTCGAGTTAGGCTTCTTAAACCAGATTGGGGTTATCCATTCCAACAAGGAACAAAATCATCGTTTTAATTCTGTTAATCAATTTCATGCAGGAACCTATCGCATCCTGATTGCTACCGATATTATTGCCCGTGGATTAGATGTAGCGGAAGTATCGCACGTGATTAACTTTGATATACCGGAAATTCCTGAAAACTACATCCACCGCATTGGTAGAACAGGCCGTGCCGATAAGAAAGGGAAAGCCATTTCATTTATTACGGAAAGGGATAAGGAGTTTAGAGAGGCTATTGAAGATTTGATGCAATATGAGATTCCTGTTGAATCATTGCCAGAAAATTTAAAGATATCAGAAATTTTGACGCCCGATGAAGAGCCCAAAATTTACATGAAAAACATCGAGGTTAAACA
>CALGRQ010000196.1 GCA_937880795.1 uncultured Dyadobacter sp.
AACCAATACCGACATGGGTAGCATTTCCGGCTAGCTGGCAAATGTGATCAATGTGATCTACAATATGGGCGATTTTAACACCTGTACTTTCAGGAGTGGAGGTTCCCCGAATCCATCCCGGCACCATCATCCAGGCATCGAAAGCCATACCTATCACCGCCTTTCTACCGATTAGCTCCTTCAACATTTCGTCCGAAAACTGCCGGTTGTGAGGTACAATTTCTCGAACCAGATTATGACTAGCCCATACAGGCCCGTTATAGATATCCATAGCATCCCAGAAAGCGCTGTCGCATAAATGGGTCGCGTCGAGTATTATTCCCAGGCGCTCCATCTCACGAATAAGATCCTTACCCTTATTGCTCAGTGGCAAGGAAGCATCCGTTCCGTAGGCGTAAACACCAGGTCCGTAATGGGCAGGTCCCAGGGCACGTAATCCATAGTTATAGGCCGTTTCAAGGTGTCCAATTGAAACGAGAGAATCGGCACCTTCCAGGCTCAATATATAACCAATGGGTAGATTTTCTGTGGATTCCGCATTTTGCCATAGCGCCAAATGTTTTTGCAGAGAAGCAAAATCACGAATTTGAACCATTTCGCCTGCTTCCTCCATAGCTTGGTACCAAGCAACCTGTCCCTGAGTTTGGGCCCAGGCCTGTGCTTGGGAATTCCAGCCTGGAAGCTTGCTGTCCGGTTTTACAAACCGCCCAATTTGGGTCGCCACACACATTCCAATATTACCTTTTCGCATTTCAAGGAAACTTACAACACCCTTACCACGGTCGGGCTTGTCTGTCATATTTTTTTCCCTGCTTCTTATATCGCTCAATTGCTGCGTAAGATCCCGGTTCCATTCCAGTGCATTCATGGAAAGGTCCAGGTGAGCATCAAAAATAAACATATCGTTAATCAGTTATTGTTAAATGGTAATACGTCGACTTCGTCCTTCAATTCTCCATTCGCCCACAGGTGCTCCGTCTTCAATCACTGTTGCAAAATCATGCAAGGCCACCGTTGGACATATATGGTAGGGTAGCGCATATAGAGCCTGTCCAATTTTAACATCCGCCCAAAGCTCTTCATCCACACGAAGCACACCGTGTTCTTCACTTTGGCTTATTACAGTATAGCCATTCAGATTTAAAAGCTGAAAACGTTTGTCAATCGGATTTTCGGCAGATACCGCTTTATGACCCAAATCAATTGTGACAATACCTGGTGAAGGTTTCGATATCACTCTGGTAAAGATGAGTGCGGCGTGCAAAAACGGCTGATCCAGCAAACGAGAACCATATCCCCAATCCCAAAGTACATTCGTCCCGGGACTTAGATATACATCTGAGCGCTGTGCATGAACCGTAAATGAAGGTGATCCACCGGCTATAATCATAATGGGCTCATCTACATCTTCCAATAAGGGAGCGACACTACTGTATGCAGCATCCACTAAATTCTTCCTTTCCTCAAAGTCAGAGCTGCCTATATGTCCATCATAGACATGAATGCCTGCCAGTGAAAGATGGGAGCGAGCAGATAGCTACAAAGTGTTTCGCCTCGGCCAACTGATTGAGCATCTGAGCCGAATCAATATTGTCGACCAAACATGAGAATTGCGTTTGGGAAAATTTCTGCTTTAAAGCAACAAAACGATCTAAGTTCGGACCAACCATTTGATAGGCAATCAAGACCCATTTGGCACCCGTACTGGCTACCATTTCTGCTTCCGCAATCGTGGCGCATTTGAATTTAGATATACCCTTACTCAGTTGAATTTTAACAATTTCGGAGCATTTATGGGTTTTAACGTGAGGAATTAACCTTTCCGCCGATCCTGCCATACGGATCATCAGATCAATATTGCTTTCAACCCTGTCCTTGTAGAATAGAAGTGACGGAGAAATAATTTTCTCCGTCAGACTGATGTCATACCACATCAACGTGAAGTTATAGAATGTGAAAAATTCGAGAAGTTGTTTCTATTGAAATATTATGCGTTGGGTTCCAACTCAAACATTACTTCAATCTCAACCGGGATGTTGTCGGGCAAAGTACCCATTCCCACAGCACTACGAACACCAATTCCATTTTCTGTGCCCCATACTTTGGCGAACAATTCACTACATCCATTGATCACGTAGGGATGACGACCAAACTCTGGTGTTCCGTTCACCATACCGAGCGTTTTAACAACACGCTTCACGCGGTTTAAGCTTCCCAGGTTCGCCTTCAATGTTGCCAAGATTGCAAGCCCCACTTGTTGTGCAGCTTGTTTTCCTTCTTCCATATCCATATCCGCACCAACACGGCCGAAAATCAAGGTGCCATCTTCCTTCAATGGACCGTGACCTGAAACATATGCCCAGCGATCGTCTACGACCAAAATGGGTTTATAAACACCCACAGGAGCTGGTGCGGGTGGTAAAGTAAGACCTAGTTTTTCAAAGTTGGATTCAGGATTCATTTTAAATAAGAATTATGGTAAAGAAATTATATTAAATACGCAGTGATTGGAACTCCGTTTGTTAAACAAACAAATTTAATAATAAAACACCCAGTAGACCCATGATTGAAACAATAGTTTCCATTACTGACCAAGTAAGCAAGGTGTCCCTAATACTCAAATTAAAGTATTCCTTAAATAGCCAAAAACCTCCGTCATTTAAGTGAGAGAACATCAAACTTCCGGATCCGATGGCCAAAACTAATAATTCTGGTGGTACAGAGGCGTGTATCAGTAGCGGCGAAAGTATACCCACCGTTGTCAGTCCGGCAACCGTTGCAGAACCTACGCAAACTCTTATAATCGCTGCAATACCCCAGCTGAGTATCAAGGGTGATATATCCGCATCTTTCAGACTTTCAGCGATATAATTGCTAACACCGCCGGCAGTCATCATCTCTTTGAAGACACCCGCACCTGCAATAATCAGTAGTATTACAGACACGCCTTTAAATGCTTCCTCCATCGATTTGGTGATTGCTTTCATGTCCATCCCGCGCTGAATGCCAAGGGTAAATGCAGCAAACAAAACAGAAAGTAACATTCCAAAATAAGGTTCAGCCATGAGCGCAACAAACTTATTGTCGGGTATAGCACTTTTCACAACAGACATACTCGTCAGGAGAAATACCGGTAACAGTGCAGTAACAACACTGATACCCAAGCCAGGCAATTCTGAAGTAGGACGTGGACGAACGTTAAACAGGTCAGCATCAGGTTTAGGCTGAAACCGCTTTAAGGTTTTGCCAAAGATGGGCCCGGCTACCGCAATCGCAGGAATGGATACCATCAAACCATAAAACAGTGTTTTACCCATGTCTGCATTTAACTGACTGGCAATGGCAGCAGGCGAAGGGTGCGGGGGCAAATATCCATGAGCCACAGAAAGTGCCGACAACATGGGTACACCTATATAGAGTAACGGTAAGCGGGCTGTGGCACTAATCATGAAAATAAGTGGGATTACGATCACAAAACCAGCATTATAGAATAGGGGAATTCCTATTACAAAACCGGCCAAAGCCATTCCCCATTGGATATATTTCTCTCCAAACAAGCCAATGAGGGCATCGGTTATCCGCTGAGCTGCGCCGCTATCGGCCACCATTTTACCTAGCATAGCACCAAAACCAACAATTAGGACCAGGTCTCCCAATGTACCGCCAACTCCCTTCTGGATAGCTTTACCAATTGTCGCTACGTCCAATCCACTGGCCAAACCCAATCCGATGGAAACCAGGAGGAACGATATAAATGTGTCAATCTTTAACCAGGCTATAAGTATAATCAATAAAACAATAGCCAAAAATGTGAGTAGTAAAGGCATTCGATAGGGGCTAAGGTGAAGTTTTTAAATATAAGGAGATGATACATCAAATTTAATGTTGCAATTAAATTTATGTTTCTACAAAAGTCAAAATCATAAGGTGCCCTATATCATAGCGATAGCGAAATAGACCGTGAAAGGTTTACATTTAGTTTGTTAGAGTGCCCAAAAATGACGAAATTTGTGTTTAAAATAGTAGCATTAAGACTAATCTTGTGAGGTTTGATGCGAAATCAATTACTCACTTAAATTTCGATTCTTTTCTGAATTATTTATGGCAGAATCTCCTAGTGAAAACATTATCCCCATCAATATTGAGGATGAAATGCGTGGTGCGTATATCGATTATTCGATGTCCGTTATTGTATCCCGCGCGCTTCCCGATGTTAGAGATGGTTTAAAACCTGTACATCGCCGTGTTCTTTACGGGATGTCCGATTTAGGGGTCAACTACAACAGAGCTCATAAAAAGTCTGCGCGTATTGTTGGTGAAGTTTTAGGTAAATATCACCCACATGGTGACTCGTCAGTTTATAACACCATGGTACGTATGGCTCAGCCATGGTCCCTACGTTATCCGCTTGTCGACGGCCAAGGAAACTTTGGGTCAGTCGATGGAGATAACCCGGCAGCCATGCGTTATACCGAGGCTCGCCTAAAACGACTGGCTGATGAATTATTAAACGATTTGGGTAAGGATACTGTTGATTTTCAACCCAACTTTGATGATTCGTTATCTGAACCATCTGTACTTCCAGCAAAATTCCCGAACCTATTGGTAAACGGTTCTTCCGGTATTGCAGTGGGTATGGCTACAAACATGGCTCCTCACAATCTGTCAGAAGTGGTAGATGGCGTATTGGCCTATGTTGACAATTCAGAAATTACCATACCGGAACTGATGGAGCACATCAAGGCGCCAGATTTCCCGACGGGTGGTATTATATATGGTTATCAAGGAGTTCGGTCGGCTATGGAAACCGGTCGCGGAAGTATCATTATTCGCTCAAAAGCTAATTTTGAAGTTTCTAAAACTGGTAAGGAACAGATTATCATCACTGAAATCCCTTACATGACCAACAAAGCGGCGATGATCGAAAGAATTGCCGGATTGATCAACGATAAGAAACTAGATGGAATTTCTGATATCAGAGATGAATCAGATAGAGATGGTATGCGTATCGTTTTCGACTTGAAAAAGGATGCTATACCCAATATCGTCTTAAATCACCTATACAAGTATACACCACTACAATCGTCATTTGGTGTAAATAACGTAGCATTGGTGAAAGGACGTCCGGTCTTGCTTAATATCAAAGACCTGATCAAGCATTATGTCGATCACCGTATTGTTGTAATTACTCGTCGTACAGAATACGAACTACGTGAGGCTGAGAAGCGTGCACACATTTTAGAAGGTTTGTTGATCGCCCTGGATAACCTGGATGCGGTGATTAACCTGATCAGAAGTGCTCGTGACCCAGAGACTGCAAAGACAGGCTTGATGGAGCAATTTGCTTTGAGCGAAATTCAGGCAAAAGCTATTCTCGAGCTTCGTTTACAACGTCTTACTGGTCTTGAAAGAGAAAAAATCGTTAAGGAATATGAGGAAATCATGGCCCTTATCACTGATTTACGCGACATTCTTGCCAACGAATGGAGAAAGTTCGACATCATCAAAACCGAACTTGGCGAAATTAAAGATCGTTATGGAGATGAGCGTCGTACGCAAATTGAATTCGCTGCCGAAGAATTTAGCGATGAAGATATGATTCCCGATGAAGAAATGCTTATTACCATTTCTCATGAAGGCTATATCAAACGTACGCCATTGGCCGAATACCGTACCCAAACAAGGGGAGGAGTTGGCTCTCGCGGTGTAAAAACCAAGGATACCGACTTTACAGAGCACTTGTTCTCAGCAACGATGCTGAACTACCTACTCATATTCACGGAATATGGTAAGTTGTTCTGGATGAAGGTATACGAAGTCCCCGAAGGAAGCAAAACTTCCAAAGGACGACCTATTCAAAATTTGATTAGTCTGGAAAATGGAGATTCCATCCGTTCGGTAATCAATGTGAAGACACTTACAGATGAAGATTATATCAATAATAATTATCTGGTGATGTGTACAGAGCAAGGTACGATAAAGAAAACTTTGCTTGAAGCATACTCTCGTCCGCGTACAAATGGAATTATAGCAATTTCTATTCACGAGGGCGACCGTCTATTGAATGTGGCATTGACCAATGGAGATAACGATATCGTGATCGCTTCCAGTGCGGGCCGTGCTGTTCGTTTCAACGAAACAGGTGTGCGACCAATGGGTAGAACTGCTGCCGGTGTTAGAGGTATCAACCTTTCGGACCCAAGCAACAAAGTTATCGGAATGGTTTGCATTAACCGTGAAGAGGCTCAACTGTTGGTTGTATCTGAAAACGGTTTTGGAAAGCGCTCAATTATAGACAGTTACCGTGTCACCAAGCGTGGTGGTAAAGGTGTATCCACAATGAACGCCACTGAAAAAGTTGGTAAGTTGGTAGCGATTCGCGAAGTAACTGAACAGGACGATTTGATGATCATTACCAGAAATGGTATTGCAATCAGAATGAGCGTATTGGATATCCGTCAAGCTGGTAGAAATACCCAGGGTGTAAAATTAATTCGCTTGAATAATAGTGATCAGACGAGAAGCAAGCTGAGGAACTGGATGAAGAAGGAAACGTAATTGTAACGAAATCACCAGATATCATTACTTCGTCAGATGAGGATTTGGATGAAATAGTCGATGAGATTGAGGACGAAGAGGAAGATAACGAAGACGATGCTGATGAAGAAGGTACCGACAATGAGGTATGATTTTTGTATAATTAGCGTTTATTAAATTATATTTAAGTTTTCGAATTAACCAACCACAATAAAAGTTAAGATTTATGAAAAAAATGTTTTTTGTATCTGCCCTTACCCTTGCTAGCTTCACTGCATTTGCGCAGGATGCAGTAAATAAGGCGATGGTAGATCAATACCGTAAGGATAAAGAAAAAAGCGATAAAGATGTAACCGATCCTAAAAATAGTACAAAAGCAGCATTTTGGATGGAACGTGCGAAGCTTTATGAAAATATAGCGATGCAAGGATCTGAAGTTGATTCAAGCGCAGCCAAAACCGCTTTGGAATCCTACAAAAAAGTTGTTGAGCTTGACCTTACAAAAAAGGGAGAACCAGGTAAATCTTCTAAGGAAGCTACCAAAGTTTTGAATGGAGAGGAAGGAACCTCTTTGTTTAATGCTTTTGTAAAGCAAGGTGCTGAAAAATATCAGACTAAAAATTTAGCAGGTGCATTGGAAATGTTCCAATTGGCTCAGCAGATTAACAAGAAAGATACCACAGCTGCATTGTACGGTGGTATTGCAGCACAGCAAATCGAGAAAAAAGACGAAGCAAAAGCGCAGTTCGAAAATTACTTAACCAATGGGGGTAAGGATCCTAGCGTTTTTTATGGTCTTGCTCAATTGTACCGTGGCGATAATAACTTCGACAAGGCAATCGAAACATTGAACAAAGGACTTGAAAAGTCTCCTGGTAATAAAGACCTTAAATCTGAAATCGTTAACATTTTGTTAGCGTCAGGTAAAGAAGACCAGGCGATTAATGAGTTGACTGCATTGGCAACGGCAGATCCTAAAAATGTACAAAATTTGGTTAACCTTGCTATTTTGTATGATAACACCAATACGCGTACAATCGCTAAAATAAAAGAGGTTCAAGGTAAACTAGGAAGTGGAACTTCTAAAGTAGCTTCAATCACGAAAAACATCGAATCTGAAAAAGGTAAAATCGAAGTTTTTGATGGTGAAGTAAAACGTATATCTGCTCTGTTGAAAAGACAACCTAGTAGTGCTGATTTGAAGCGCCAACTTGCTGATGTTAATAGCAAGAAAAAAGAAGCAGTAGCTGCAATTGCTACTTTGGAAGCAGAAGCGAAAGCTGCGGCTGAGGCAGCAAAGGGTAATGACACAGCTGCGCTTGAAAAAGAATTGGCTGACCTTAAAGCTAAACAAACAAAAGCTTCTTCGGAAGCAATGGCTAACTACAAGAAAGTTCTTGAGATTGAGCCAACCAACTACGATGCTCTTTACAACTTAGGTGTTTTCTATTTCAACGAGGCTGTTCAGCTTAAAGGTGAAGTGGACAATATGAACATGACGGATTACCAGGCTCGTGGTAAAGAAGTTGAAGGTCGCGTATGTGGACGATTCAAAAAAGCAAAACCATATTTTGAAAAAGCTTTGCAAAGCAAAGATGAAGCAGAAGCTAAAGAAAACTTGGCCACTGTAAATAGCGTATTGGAGCAATTCGCTAGCAAAAATGTTGCTTGCGTAGAAGACTAACGCTGAAATGAACGAAATGAGGGGCATTTGTTATATTTGCTCCTCTTTTTGTTTCCTTATACTCTATTTAACATAATATAAATTATACAACAATTGTGGATTTCAGCAACGCCCTTAGAATCCATTGTACTGCCCAATGGTCAGGAATGAATATTTCATTCAAACCTCAGGCTGTTAAAATACTCCTTGACTGATGGTAAATCACTTGTTTTTAATGAATTACCCGTCAATTTCGGGTTAAATTATTATCGATATCAAAATTGAAATGAGGCCATTTTTGATAAAAAATAGCTTGAACCAGCCAAAAACTGAGCAGT
>CALGRQ010000197.1 GCA_937880795.1 uncultured Dyadobacter sp.
TCCGGGGGTTCGAATCCCTCTCTCTCTGCAGAAGCCCTTACTAGCAATAGTAGGGGCTTTTTTTGTTGCCGGGATAAATGCAGGATTAAGTCAGAATTATCCAAAAAACCGTGGGGGCTTTTTAGAATTTTCAATTTTCCACTTACCGTAGCTAGCATGGTAGCCATTAGTTCTAACATTCCCTTCATTTAGCGCAGGGTATACCCTCGATAAATTTGCATTAATTTTAGGAGGTTGTAGGATGGGTCATTCGTCTACATATAGCGGTGTTGAACGTTGGAATCAGATACTAGGTAGCTATAAGTGGCAAGTAGGAGGGGGGCGCTCAAAGTGTCGGTCCGAGGTAGTGGGTGCTGCGTACCTAGTGATGCTTACAAAAGAATAGTTAAAGCGAGGCTTAGACAAATCTTTGGATGTTCCAAGAATTATCACTCTGAGGCTAGGTGTATGATAATAAGATTTAGACCTACTTATCTTTCCCCAACGAGATAAAATAGCATTGAAAGGTAATATCAATGGTTTATGTATGTAGAATGAGCAAAGCGGAGGTGAGGTTTAAGCTTCGGGGTTAATTTTCTACATTCTACTTAACACTTTGTCCATCTAATACGGTAAATAGAAGGTTGTTCAAAAAAAGTGCGGTGAAATTTTTCTGGCCCGCTTCTTGGACGTCTGTTAGCTTGGGTAAGTAATTGCTGAAAAACTGTTGAAAGTGGGAGGTCTCAATCAACGTACTGCTTAAGGATCTTGGATATTGATATTCTGGGTTATAATCCGATATCACTTCAGCGATTTTCGAACACAAATCTTTATAGGGCTTGAATACGTGGGATTTATTAATCTCTTTAACCTCCTTCACTAAGTAAACTTTGCTGCTTTCAGATATGATGATCTGGTTTAGGAAATTTTTGTTATAATCCATTGTGCCGCTGCTTTCTGGAAGTTCTCCCGTAAGAAGCTCTATTATGCTTTGCAATTTTTGCTTAGGATCGGTCATATTCTGTAATTTAAACATGACCAGAAACTCCATATAACTCCAATACCAACTCAAAATATAAAGCAACAACCGGTGTTTGTTCTCGAAATACCGATATACCGTTGCCTCAGTTGTGGCTACTTCGCTTGCCAACTTCTTAAAGGTGAATTGTTCAAAACCCAATTCATATATAAGGTCTATCGCACTTTTTACCAATCGTTTACCCAATTCAGAGCTTTCTGGATCGCGAAGGTATACTTTTTCGTTTACGAAGAAACTTAGATGGAAATCCATATCAGATTAGCTTATAACTAAACATAATTAAATATAGATCAAAGATAGTATATGTTAATTAAATAATAATTTTAAATTTTACGTAATAGTAATACTATTATATCTTTTAGTGTTAGTATCTTTGTGCAGTTAGTGATTATAGACAATGGAAAAAATTAAGCCTTTTAAACGGCTATGGGATCTGATCTTGACGGATAGGTCAGATATTGGCGCAATTTACTTTTATGCAATACTGAGTGGGGTGGTGAATTTAAGTCTGCCATTGGGTATTCAAGCCATTATAAGTTTTGTATTAGGAGCCTCAATGGTGACGTCTATTTACGTGTTGATCGCCCTTGTTGTATTTGGTGTTGCAGCCGTCGGTATCATGCAAATTAATCAAATGAAAATCATCGAAAAGGTCCAGCAGAAGATCTTTACGCGTTACGCTTTTGATTTTGCGGACAAAATTCCTCGTTTTGACTTGATGAAGACGGATGGGTTTTATTTGCTTGAAAAAGTGAACCGTTTTTTTGACGTATTGAGTGTACATAAAGGAATTTCTAAATTACTGCTGGAAGTCCCTGTTGCCAGTATCCAGATCGTTTTTGGTTTGGCTTTACTTGCCGTTTACCACCCTTTCTTCATTATTTTTGGATTAGCCCTGCTGGTGATTCTGTCGCTAATTTTTAGATTGACGGGATCAGATGGTTTAAAGACCTCTCTTCAAGAGAGTAACAATAAGTATAAGACAGTGGGGTGGCTTCAGGAAATGGCAAGGATTAACAATCCTTTTAAACTCAGTTATGATGCGCATTTCAACTTGACAAGCACCGATAGGAATGTAAGCAAGTATCTACAATCGCGTACTCAGCACTTTGGGATATTGCTTTTTCAATATAAAACGCTGGTAGTTACGAAGGTGGCTATCACTATGGCAATGCTCGCAGGTGGATCTTATCTACTGCTTGAACAACAGCTTAATGTCGGAGAATTCATTGCGGCTGAAATTGTTGTTTTGACTGTTATAAACGCCGTAGAAAAATTGATTATCAATTTGGATAGTGTTTATGACGTGGTTACTGGCTTGGAAAAGCTTGCAACCGTAACCGAAAATCTTTCAGAACAAGAAGGTAGTATTACCTACGATTCAGCTAACAAGGGTGTTGGTATTGATCTCATAGATTTCTCTTTCTCCTTCCCCAATGATAAGCAAATATTCACGGACGTCAATATTCATATTCCTCCGGGTAGCCTGGTAGGGGTCTATGCCAATGGGATGTCAGGGAAATCGACTTTCTTAAAAATACTGGCCGGCCATTTTCAACAATTCTCAGGTTCATTACTGATAAACAAAGTTCCACTTAAAAATTACCGGTTAGCATCACTGCGTAAAAGCGTGAGTTTGTACCTCAACGAGAAGGATATATTTATTGGATCAGTTTTGGAAAATATCCTGGTGGGTAGAAACTACATTACTACTACTGAAATAATGAATGTTTCTGTAAAAACGGGGCTATCGGGCTTTTTGAATGCATTGCCTGACGGTTTTGAAACTCAAGTGGCACCCAACGGGAAAAATTTGCCGAATCAGTATATTAAACGTATCTGCTTGATAAGGTCTTTATTGAACCATCCCGATCTTATACTCATGGAAGATCCATGGGAAAGTCTAACAAGTTCAGAAAAAAAGAACATGATCGAATATTTTGGTAGCAGAGAAAATCAGGCAACGGTTGTCATCGCAACACAAGACGCCGACTTTCTTAAACGATGCGACTACCACATTGTACTTAGTAACGGAACAGCTACTATCACTAGCAACGAAGAAAATGGATCACCGAAATTATAAAATTCCTCTCAAATCGCTTGATGTCATTTATTTACAAGATCAGGAAAGTAAAGTCAGGTATTGGTTTTACGGTATGATTTCCTTACTCGGACTGTCCCTCTTTTTACCTTGGACACAAAATATTAAAGCCCGAGGCGACATCACATCGCTTTATCAGGAGCAACGACCTCAGAACATAAACTCACCTATTCCTGGTAAAATCGTCAAATGGGCGGTTAAGGAAGGTGATTTTGTTAAAAAGGGAGATACCATCGTACAGATTTCGGAGATAAAGGAAGACTATTTGGACCCAAATCTAGTGAGTCGAACGAGGGAGCAGGTGGAAGCAAAAAAAGGCTCAATCAATTTTTATAAAGGTAAAGCTGCTACATCCGTATCTCAAATAGCAGCATTGCAGGAAGCTAAAGTTTTAAAGATCAGGCAGGTCGAAAACAAACTGGGGCAACTCAAAAGCAAGCTGGCGGGCGAGCAAGCTGAGCTCGACGCAGTGAGCAATGAATTTAATTTGACGAAGGATCAATACGAACGCCAGCAGAAAATGTTTGAGCAAGGACTGGTGTCTCAGACCCAGTTACAGCAGAGAAATGCTGCTTTTCAGAATTCGTTGGCTAAGAAAATATCCGCCGAAAACAAGATCGCACAGACCAAACAAGAAATGCTCATTGTCGAGATTGAAAGGAATGGCGTGGAGCAGGATTATGCTGAAAAGATAAGTAAGGCAGAAGGAGACAGGCTTCAAAGTCTAAGTAATATCGCTGCCGGACAAGGTGAAATGGCGAAACTGGAGAACCAAGTTGCCAATTATACCATCCGTAACGGAATGTATGTCATTTTAGCGCCTCAAGACGGTCAGATCGTACAAGCTAATAAGGCTGGGATCGGCGAGATTCTCAAGGATGGGGAACAAATTACAGTGATTGTTCCGACCCGCGTGAATTATGCGGTTGAAATGTATGTGCGCCCAGTAGACCTCCCACTAATTAGTGTTGGACAAAATGTACGATTTAGATTTGATGGTTTTCCGGCCATCATATTTAGTGGCTGGCCAGAGAATAGCTACGGTACCTTTCTCGGAAAAGTGGTTGCTTTCGAACACACCATAAGTCCCAACGGGATGTTTAGGGTACTTGTCGCCGAAGATTCCTCGGATCGGCCTTGGCCGAAACAACTTAAACTGGGTACTGGTGCACAGGGAATTGCGCTATTGAAAGATGTACCTCTATGGTATGAATTGTGGCGTAATATCAACGGATTTCCTCCGGATTACTATACACAACAAAATCCTGACAAGAAGGATTTGGGTAAAGCAAAATAAGGTCCTATATGAAGAGCTTAGCAGTACAAATAAGTTTCCTGATTATAGTGGCAATATGTAATATGGCCACTGCACAGGATTCGACAAGAACACTGACTCCCTTGCAAGTACAGGAATTGGTTCGTAAATATCACCCTGTCGCTAAACAGGCTGGCATACATATTGATCAAGCGCAGGCCGACCTGCTCATTGCACGCGGAGGATTTGATCCGGTATTGGGTACATACATATCACGCAAAGAATTTGGTGGAATCAGCTATTACAACCGAACTTCGCCAGAACTCGTCATTCCTACCTGGTACGGCATTGAGGTGCACACGGGGATAGACAACTATACGGGTGAGCGACTCGACCCGACTATGAGTAAAGGACAAACAGGTTTTCTAGGAATAAGTGTTCCCCTGGGGCGCGATTTACTCATGGACAAACGACGCGCTTCTTTGAAACAAGCAAGGATTTTTAGGTCACTTGCCGATACCGAGCAAAAATTGGTACTAAATGATCTGTTGATGGATGCCATGGATGCCTATTGGCAATGGGTTAGTTTCTATAATCAATATCAGATGGTGGAGGCTAATGTGGCTATCAACTTGGAGAGGTTGGAGTTTATCCGCAAATCGCTGCGCAATGGGGAGCGTGCTGCCATCGACACAGTTGAAACACTTGCCCAATTACAGAGTTTTCAATATCAAAGAAATCAGTATCTTCTTGAGTTTCGCAACGCAGGTTTGCGACTTTCTGCTTTCCTATGGGACGAGGCGGGTAGGCCATATACATTACCCGAAACAATTATTCCTCCCGTTGATTGGGAAAATGAACAGCATATGAAAGATTTTGACCTGAATCTTGTGAGTCTGCTCAATGCCGCTTCACAGAATCACCCGGAGCTTCTAACCTATGATTTTAAACTTCGTGCGCTGGATATTGACAAGAAACTAAAGTTTCAGCAACTTTTACCCAAGGCAGATTTTCGGTACAATCATTTGAGCAAGGGATATAATGCTTTGGCTAGCATCGGAGAATACGCCATTTTTGATAATAATTATCAATATGGTTTTAAATTTGAAATACCTCTGCGCCTTTCAGCTGGAAGAGGGGAGTACAAAAATGCTCAGCTCAAAATTATGGAAACCAAACTCCAACAAGCACAAAAGCAGCGGGATTTGGAAATTAAGGTTAAACAATACTACAATGAGTTTGTTACCATCAAACAGCAAATCGAACTGCAAAATTTAAATTATAAAAATTATCAGCAACTGGTAAAAGCCGAAGAGGTGAGGTTTTCAAATGGTGAAAGCTCATTATTTTTGATTAACAGCCGGGAAAACAAAGCCTTGGAGGCTCGTCAGAAACTGGTTGATCTTAAAGCGAAGTATTTCAAAATGACTTATGCACTTCAATGGAGCGCTGGGTTGCTTAATTGATCCATTTATTCAAAAATAATATAGCCCAACCGCTACAAGAAAATATAATTCCAATATACCACCAAGCTGCAATTATTTCCGACCACTTTTCAAGCTTCATCAATTGTTTGAGGCATACGTTTTATATAAATCAGCGGGCTTCAGTGTATCTATGTTTAAGTGTGTGCTTATGTGATATTTGTCCCGTAGTTTCGTATTCTTACATCAAATTACTAAGGAAGATGCACAGGGGTTAAATGAAACATACTGATATGGACCTGTTTTTTGGTTAAAAGTTCTCCCAAACTTTTGATTTGACCACTATAAACTCTTCAAGTACAGAGTATTCTGATTTTTTTTTACCCTAGAGTAAATGTATGTAATTGGGCAGAGCAATCAGAGCCCTGGAACTTAGAATTGTAGGGCTAGTTTTGCTATACAGCTTTATTAAGCCTCCTCAGTCATTAGCTGTTTTTCATACAACTCCTTATACGCCCCATTGGCGGCCATGAGGGTTTGATGTGTTCCCTGTTCAATGATTTTGCCTTCATCCAATATAACAATATGATCGGCCAGTTTGGCAGAAGATACCCTGTGCGAAATAATCACAGACGTGCGTTGGTCCATAATCCTTTTTAGATTGTTTAGGATGATGTTTTCGGTATTCGTATCAACGGCCGAGAGGCAGTCGTCCAGGATAAGAATCTTGGGGTCACGGGCTATGGCACGGGCAATGGAGAGGCGCTGTTTTTGTCCACCTGAGAGTGTTATACCCCTTTCGCCGAGCATGGTGCCGTATCCAAGAGGGAAGTCTTTTATGTTGTTATATAAGTCTGCATCCCTTACTGCTTGTTCGATTCGCTCGAAGGGCATGTCTGTGGTGCCGAAGCGTACATTATTCTCAATCGAATCGGAGAAGAGGAAAACATCTTGAGGAACATACCCAATTTGCTTACGGTAAGCGTGCACATCATAGTCTTTTAGTGGGATGTTATCGATCAGGATTTCGCCCTGCGAAGGATCATATAGCCTGCATAATAGATGTGCCAACGTGCTTTTTCCGGAGCCAGTTGTTCCGAGTATCGCAACAGATTCCCCAGGATTCACCTGTAGATTAAAGTTTTTCAGGGCCTCTATACCTGAGTCTGGATACACAAAATTGACGTTTTTAAATGTTATAGCTCCGTCGAGATCGTGGATAATATTTTTGGTTGAGGTAATCGTAGTTTTTACATTTAAGAATTCGTTGATTCTCTGTTGTGAGGAGGCAGCGCGCTGAATCTGGCTGGTGGTCCAACCAAGGGCCATTACAGGCCAGGTAAGCATGTTGACATACAAAATAAATTCTGTGATGTTACCAGGCGTCAGATTCCCGCTAATAATTTCCTTCCCCCCGACATAGATAATCAGGATGTTACTAAGGCCAATGAGTAACAGGATGATTGGATAGAAAAAGGAATCAACTTTGGTGAGTTTGAGCGATTTGTTTTTAAAGTCTTCAGCCTCTTTTCTGAAATTAGAAAACGAATGATTTTCCTGAACAAACGATTTGATGACACGTATTCCCGAAAATGCTTCTTGAACGTAGGTGGAAAGTCCTGACAGTTGCTTTTGAATTTCCTGTGATCGCTTCATGATCATACTGTTCACAACATATACACTGATAGAGAGTAGTGGGAGTGGGAGCAGTACGTAAAATGTTAGTTTGGCATTCACCGTGAGCATATAAGAAATCACGAGAAAAAAGAGAACGACCAAATTGATCCCGTACATTAAAGCAGGCCCCACGTACATGCGAACGTTGCTGACGTCCTCTGAAATACGAGCCATTAGGTCACCCGTGCTATGTTGTCGGAAAAAGCTTGTGGGTAAGGTTTGATAGTGTTCGTATACATCATTTTTGAGATCATACTCAATATGACGAGACATCACTATGATGGTTTGGCGTACCAGAAACAGGAAAATTCCCTTGAGTAGTGCCATGGCTAAAATGAGTAAGCCATATAAGAGGATGCTAAAACCAAAGATGTCATACATCTTACTTTGTAGCGCTGAGCCGCCGAAAAGGTAGTATATATCCAATGTTTCAATGACCAGATCCAGCGCATACCGTACCAGCTGTGCCGGTATGATGCCAAACAAATTGGATATAATGGTGAAAATGGTTCCCAGAATTAGATACCATTTATATTTCCATAAGTACTGGTTGAGGTACTTTAAAGCTTTCAAATCGATGTAGAATTAAACATGAACCATTGTGCGGTTCGGTAATTTAAAAAGGTAAATCGGTGCAAAAATGTTCATTGCCGATTCAGTGTGTCCTAAATTTTAGTAAAGTTAGAAAAGAACATTTACAAGAAGCAGGTTACTTAGCAAGATTATACTAATTTGTTAAACAAACGTGGAGATGTATTTAATGACCAGGATTCGTTTATTTTCGACTTAAAATTTTATTTAAACCACTATTCACCAAATATTGATTCGTAATAGGCGAATAGCTTAGAGTGCAGCAATCATTTACAAGTAATTGGCTCCACAAAATGGGTGTGTTGTATTTTTTCAATTCTTAACAAAAAAACCTAATTTTGCAGTCAAATTAAAAAGAAACGCGGGGTATCGTAACATGTAACCTTGCAATAACATGCAGACACGTTCTTTGGTTTACTGTACCTTTTTATCCATAAGTATTCCGGCATATGCTGAATAGAAGATTATTAAGAACAAAAGCTGTTCAGGCGCTATACGCGCGTAAATTAACTGCCGATGCCAATCGTTTGATGGCGTTGGATCAAATTGATGAGGCTTTTGCGCCTGATCTAAACTCTATGGAGTTTCAGGATCGCGCCAAGCTTAATGAAATGAAAAAGCAAGCAGGAGCAATTCTGGACGAGCTTATTAATAAAGGAGAGTCTACAGAAGGTAGCGATATTCCTGCCAAGGTAAGTGTCGTTGCAAAAAGTGCTTTTCTTGCTTATCAGCGCCAAACAGAAAGCGATGGTCAGAAAATGGTTCGTCGGGTTCTGAATGAGACGGAATCAATTTATGTGGATTTTATTCGGGTACTTTCCATCTTTTTGGAATTATCGCATCAGGCTAAGGTGGATAGGGGAAGACGTTATGACGACCCTGAGGCTCCCTTTCCAAAGGCGGGTGGCCTGGATACCAACCGTGTGATTCAAGTTCTGGAAGCAGATAAAAATCTGGAAGAGGAGATTATCAGAAATGGTATCAACTGGACGAATGAAATGAATCTGATCCGCAAAATATACCGCGAGGCGCTTCGGAAGGATGCAGAATATGAAAAGTACTGCAATGAAGCGAATCATACTCCGGAAGAAGATCAGCAGATTATACAATACATCCTTCGTCAGGTGATCATGAAGCATGAAATTTCGCTAGGCTATTTGGAACAGCGGGATTTATACTGGACAGATCACAGCGAACTGATTCGTGGTCTTTGTATCAAAACATTGAAATCAGCCGACACTAGTGAGACTTTTCAGCTTGCGCCATTCACCAAAGATTGGGAAGAGGACAGTGCTTTTGTGGAAGAGCTATATCGTTTGGTAATTTCACAAAGCGACCAGTTCGATGTATATCTGGATGATCAACTTAAAAACTGGGAGTTGGACCGTATTGCTCTCGTAGATATGATCATTCTGAAGACAGCCCTTGCCGAATTGATTCATTTCCCTGGTAGCCCGGTAAAAGTAACGATTAACGAGTTTATTGAAATTGCAAAAAGGTACAGCACACCCAAAAGTGGAAAGTTTGTGAATGGTGTATTGGATGTTTTGTCAGTTAAGCTTGCCAAAGAAGGAGTTATCCGTAAAAGTGGTAGAGGATTAATAGACAATAAATAATAAACTGGGTCGGTTAGTTGGGTGTGGAATAATTTTTGACAACATTGTCGGGCAATTGACCGTATGTCGATTGTCAATAAAAAACTTACAATCATGAGCAAAACAACTAATAGCTTAATTGCATTTGTAACAGGCTGTTTAACAGGTGCGGCACTTGGAGTATTATATGCGCCAGATAAAGGCGAAGTGTTGCGTACTCAGCTTACATATCGTTTGTCTAAATACCGTGAGAAGCTGGTCGAGACAATACAGGATCTGGTCGACAAAAAGGATCTACCGGATAGTTTAGCTAAAACAGAAAGTGAAAAAGTAGTAAATGATGCGCGTGAAAAGGCTGAGAAATTGCTCGAAGACGTAGATCGTTTAATGGCTCAGATAAAAGGTGAAGCAAGCTGAAAAAAGCATGATCAAGAAAATAGGCAAATATGCATTATTTCTGGGTTTAGCGCTTCCTTTGCTGAATTGCTCAGGCACAGAAAATAAAGGTGAAACAAAACAGGCAGTTTCGAAGCTGCCTGTTTTGGCTTTCACAGACAGTACATCATTTAATTTTGGATCAGTGCAAGAAGGAGCGGTGGTGGAGCATACCTTCAGATTTAAAAATGAAGGAGAGTATCCGCTCATTCTTAATAATATCACCACCTCTTGCGGATGTACCACTCCCGAATGGCCCAAACAACCTATTGCGGCGAATGACACATCGAGCATAAAGGTGCGTTTCGATACGAAGCACAAGCCAGGACCTCAGGTTAAAACCATTACGGTATACGCCAACACCGACCCTGCCTACTCTGAACTGCATCTGAAGGGTATAGTCAATGCGGAGGGTAAACCGGGCGAGGTACAATAAAATACAGTTATAAATTATTAATTTTTAAACCGGATCTCTTTCTCAAATAATGAAATTATCACTTTTAGCACAAGCAGCGGCAGGCGGTGAGCAGGCCATGATTTACCAGGTAGTAATGTGGGTAGGTATCATTGGAGTATTTTACTTTTTCATGATCCGTCCACAACAAAAGAAGGCAAAAGAACAAAAAGCGTTGTTATCGAACCTTAAAAAAGGCGATTCCATCGTTACCATTGGAGGGATACATGCCAAAGTGTATTCCGTTGAGGAAAATATTGTGGTTTTGGAGCTTGATAAAAGCGTAAAACTTACCGTTGAAAAATCGGCTATATCCCGCACGGTTGCGGAATAAATAATTGATATATAGTTGCTTGTTGAAAACAATTCCGCAACCTGCTTTTCAATAATTAAACTAATCAGAGATCTACTGTGAGTGAAGTTCCTTCAGGAAAAAATAAAGTAAAAACCTTTTTGGTTTGTGTGCTGGCTGCCACTTTCTTTTGGTTAATGAATGTGCTTAATAAGGATAATTACGCTATCAAGCTTAATTATCCGCTCTCAGTAGAGTATGATCATTCTGCTTATGTTCCATTACAACCATTGCCCCAGCGGGTTTCAGTGAATGTGTCCGGGAATGGATGGAATCTTTTAAGAAAGTCGTGGTTGAATTTTAACGCCTCGCCGGTAGTATATACCGTCAACAATCCCACCAAATCGAGCTATATCAACTCAACAACCCTTACGGATCAAATTACGGAGTTATTTCCTGATCTGCATGTTAATTATGTGGTAGCGGATACCTTTGAGTTAAGTTTTGAAAGAAAAATAAGAAGGATTATTCCCATTAGGATTGATAGCGCTGGTATTGATATCCCCAATGGATATGTGATCTCAAGCATTATTAACGTTTCTCCGTCGTTAATATCTGTGGACGGACCTGTTTCTCTGATTAAAAATTATCCTGACACGATCCGTATCAAAATACCAACACCAAAAATCCAAAGTAACTTTGATGAGAGCCTGCCTATTCCCTTGCCTGTAAACTCTTTGGTTGAGGTGAGTCATAGGGCTGCCTATGTAAGCTTTGAAGTTTCCCAATTCACGAATCAGTCAGCACAATAGTGTTTATGAAGCGGTATCACAAATCACCTCTTCAAATTGGCATCACCGGCGGTATCGGTTCCGGAAAGAGCATCGTCTGTAAAGTATTTGCTTGTTTGGGTATCTCTGTATATGATGCCGATACCCGATCTAAGTGGCTCACCAATCATGATCCTGAGATCCGTAATAAGGTAATCAATTTACTTGGTACGCGGGCATACAACACTTTGGGGGAGTACGATCGTGCGTATGTTGCATCCGTGGTGTTTCAAGATGAAAATATTTTGAAGCAATTAAATGCGATTATACATCCTGTTGTGATGCAGGACACAGATCGGTGGGTAGCTGAACGGAATGACGAGGCTTACATTATTAAAGAGGCGGCGATTATGAAAGCCGCAGGTGATGGAAACTCCCTGGATTACGTCATTGTGGTACAGGCTCCTGTGGAGTTACGTGTGCAGCGTATCCTACAACGCGATAAGCGTAGTGAGGCAGAGATACGATCAATTATAGAACGTCAAGTATCTGACGAAAGTAGAAATGCCATTGCCGATTTCGTAATTCTGAATGATGAAAATGCAGCATTGTTACCCCAAATTTTGGCTTTACATCAAGAGTTTCTTACGAGGTCTTCGCATTTTTAAAAGTCCACGTCCAATCCTAATGCCAGTTTCAATTCAACTAAATGAGGATTTTTTTCTGCCAGGAAATTAAACTTTTCGGCAGGGGTATAGGGCAGGCGATTCACCTCCT
>CALGRQ010000198.1 GCA_937880795.1 uncultured Dyadobacter sp.
TTTGTTTCAAAAGCCATGCACCGTAAAATGGTGAATCGGCAGCCCAACAAGCATCCGTTTTTTCCTAACGCATGCAACGTGGCTTTATCTGCCCGTGAGCAGGAGGTGCTGCAACTGATTTGCGACGGCCTGTCTACTGCCGAAATTAGCGACAAACTATTTATCAGTATTCGTACGGTGGAAGGTCACCGCTTACGGGTTCTCGAAAAAACGGGTACCAAAACCACTGCGGCAGCAGTGGCCTTTGCTTATAAAAATCAACTTTTATACGTGTAGCACAGCAACTACACCTTATTAAAAATACTAGTACACCAATTAACAAACTCTTAACAACAAATAACGGTGTAAATGATTAAATTAGAGTTTCTATACTGATACAATAGTATCACAAAAGCCATTTAACGACTTTTAAAGTAAACTCTCTAATGAAAAATTTATCTATTCAACGTAACTCTGTTAATATATCCAGGCGGGATTGGTTAAAAACCAGTGCCATGGCTGCCGCAGGACTTTTTACTGCCTCTGCAGGTACGGCAAACGCATCTTCCCTTCTTAGTCCTCAGAAAAGACCTCCCTTTGCCGTATCGTCTTATTCCTACTGGCATTTTCAGGAGCAAAAATATCCGCTCGAAAAAGTTATCAATAACGCCGCCCGACTGGGTTTTGACGGTGTCGAAATTTTGCACCGACAAATGGAAAATGAGTCGATTGAGTATATGAACAAACTCAAACGTCTCGCGTTTGATAACGGGCTCTCCTTGCCGATGCTTTCCATTCACCAAAGTTTTGTGCAGCCCAAGGCAGAGGATCGTAAAAAAGATGTGGCACATACGATCAAATGCATCCAATTGGCTACTCAAATGGGCATCCCATGTATACGTATGAACACAGGAAGCTGGCGTACAAAAAAACGAGATGCTTCGTATTACAAAGATGGTATTGAGCCCCCGATTGATGGATATACCAACCAGGATGCTATAAAATGGTGCATTGATTCATACGGTGAATGCCTCGTTGAAGCAGAAAAAGCGGGCATCGTACTCGCTATCGAAAATCATTGGGGACTATCGTCTAACATTGATTATTTGCTGGAAATATATAAACCGCTTTCCTCGTCACCCGCCATGGGCATGAACGTGGACACCGGAAATTTTGTAGGGGATCCTTATCCGCAATTTGAAAGATTGGCTCCATATGCTACCATTGTTCAAGCTAAAACCTACTACGGCGGCGGACACTACTACGATCTGGTTCTTGACTATAACAAAATTGCCAACATATTAAAAAGAACCAATTTTAAAGGGTATATTTCCCTTGAAATGGAGGGAAAGGAAGCGCCTCAAACAGCAGTTCCAAAAAGTTTAAAAATGCTGAAAGAGGCATTTAGATAATCAGAATAATTTTGGATCAATGATCAGGAAATACCTCCCCTGCCGTTATATGGGTAGGTATTTCGCTATTAAACTTCTAAATATATACGCCCAGCCGGGGGCATTCACACCAAACACACCATGAAGATTATCGTCGTATGCACCAATCATGATAGCTATCCTACAAAATCGGGAAAAACCGGATTGTGGCTCAGCGAACTAACGCACTTTTATGACGTGATGTACAACAGAAGGGTACTTATTGATATAGCGAGCCCTCATGGTGGAAAAATCCCCGTTGACGAACGAAGCATCGACCTCAAAGATGAAATCAACAAAAAATATTGGGAAGACCCACGGTTTCAGGCCCAATTAAATAACTCATTAAATCCAGAAGAGGTATTCGCCAAAGATTACCGACTTATATACTTCGCCGGAGGGCACGGCGCCATGTGGGATTTAACCGACAACAAAACGTTGCTGGAACTCAGCAGAGATATATACGAAAACGGAGGCATTGTGAGTGGTGTCGGACATGGTGTATGCGGGCTACTGCACATTAAGCATTCCGATGGAACGCGTCTTATCGAGGATAAATACCTGACGGGCTTTTCCAACATGGAAGAAACCCTGAATAGTTTTGTGAGCGAAGTTCCTTTTTACCTAGAAGATGAGGTCAAAAAGCTAGGAGGTCATTATACAAAAACGATCATTCCGTTTATTGAATACATCGAAATGGATGAACGATTGATCACCGGACAAAATCCGCATTCGGCGCGAAAGGTTGCATCTAAGGCACTGGAAGAACTTTTTGAAAAATAAAAAAGGTGAGAAACGACGTCCCACCTGTTCAACTCAATATCTATAATAGGTTATTAACCTTGTATTTCACCAAATAGCGTTTTCAAAGTAGGTAAAATAATGTCCTTTTCTGAAACAATAGGATTGGTTATACCCCAGTCAATACCCAGTTCAGGATCATTCCACAACAAACCGGATTCAGATTCTTTGTTATAGACATTGGTACATTTATAACTAAAAACGGAATCTTCAAGAGCTACAAAGCCGTGAGCAAAACCTTCGGGTATATAAGCCATGTTATTTAGGTCACTTCTTAGGTCGAATACCTCATGCTTTCCAAAAGTTGGCGATTCCGGGCGAATATCCACCGCTATATCCAACACTCTACCTGTAATAACCCTTACCAATTTACCCTGTGCAAAAGGTGCTTTTTGAAAGTGTAAGCCACGTACTACCCCTTTGATAGAGAAGGATTGATTATCCTGTACAAAATGCGTTGGCAAGCCTAATTTTTCAAACAATCCTTCATTATAGGATTCAAAAAAAAGACCACGTTCATCTTCAAAAATCCGTGGTGTCAATTCAACTAAACCCTTGATGGATGTTTCCCTGATCTGCATAGAAGCTTATTTAAATTCGTATTTGGAATGTTATCATTTTATCTGAGTGCAAATTTATGAATCTATTGCCATAGGTTGTAATTTCGACGCAATATTTCCAAAATCATGACTTACAAAACACTTTTTGACCATATCTCCAGCAAAAAATCGTACTTATGCGTTGGTCTGGATACCGATATTCGTAAAATCCCTTCCCATTTATTAAAAGAAGCGGATCCTGTTTTTGCCTTTAACAAACAAATTATCGACGCTACCGTTGACTATTGCGTTTCATACAAACCCAATATTGCTTTTTACGAAGCCATGGGTGCGAAAGGTTGGGAAAGTCTTCAAAAGACTATGGAGTATATACCAAACAGCCACTTCACCATTGCCGATGCCAAACGCGGAGACATTGGAAATACGTCTGGGCTCTATGCACGAACTTTCTTCGATCCTACCTCTTCAGGGCTTAATTTTGATTCGGTGACGGTAGCGCCTTATATGGGAAGTGATTCGGTACTCCCATTCCTCGAATTTGAAAACAAATGGGTGATTTTGCTTGCGTTAACATCCAACTCGGGAGGGAGCGATTTTCAACGGATTGAATCCAATGGAAAACCTTTATATCAGGAAGTACTGGAAAAATCGCAAAGGTGGGCCGGAGCCGACCGTATGATGTATGTTGTAGGTGCTACACAGGCAAAAGATTTAGCACATATCCGAAGTGTTATACCTGACCACTTTTTACTGGTTCCAGGAGTTGGTGCACAGGGAGGAAATCTTGAAGAGGTTTCAAAATATGGGATGAATAGCCATTGTGGTTTACTCATCAACGCATCCAGAAGTATTATTTATGCCAGTAACGGTACGGACTTCGCACAAAA
>CALGRQ010000199.1 GCA_937880795.1 uncultured Dyadobacter sp.
GATAATATTTTTAGCCGATGTGCGTCTTCTAAATCAATAATATTATAGCAAATATCATCGGCGGCTTCTACAAGGTACACCAAGGGGTGGCGTTTATAGATTAATGGCGTTTCTTGAACTTTTTGAAGACCCAGCTCGCTGGCAATTTTGATAAAACTATTCTGCTCCGATTGGAAAAAGCCGTATTTCTTGGTGTGAATTTGCGTTTTATTATGTCCGGCCATCGATTCGCAAGGATATTTGGCAATGGCTGCTAATGTGGAGTAGGTAAGCGCAAAACTACCATAGCCTTTGCCGGCATATGGATGGGTCAGAATTCGGAATGCGTTGGCGTTTCCTTCAAAGTTGACAATATCCTTCCACTGCGCTTCTGTAACGCGATCTTTGTATTTCAATCCATCGCCGTTCGTGAAATAATGAGAAATGGCTGTTTCGCCGGAATGTCCAAATGCAGGATTGCCTAAGTCATGGGCCAAACAGGAAGCGGCTACAATATTACCCACCTCACTAATCAAGGGAAGGCGGTCGTCTAGCCCGGGTTCATCTTTTTTAAGTTGATTGTAGAATATACGACCAAGTGATCGCCCCACGCTGGCTACTTCTAAGCTATGAGTGAGTCTGTTGTGTACGAATACGCTTCCGGGAAGCGGGAATACCTGTGTTTTATTTTGAAGTCTACGGAAAGGTGAAGAAAAAATAAGTCTGTCGTAATCCCGCTGAAATTCGGAACGGGCTTCGGCCTGATCCTCTATATATTTATTTTCGCTTCCCCACCTTTTGGCAGAAAGTAATTGATCCCAATTCATTGATTAAATCATTTTAAGAGAGCAAAGCTAAGCTGTTTTATGGCATTTCGAAAAACTTGGTGAGGTAGTTTTGTTAGCCTTTATTCTTTTCTCAATATGTTGAATAAGAGCTGTTTCATTGCCATGGGTAAAAATGCCTGCTTCCGTTTATTTTTGATAGTATTGTTACTGGGAGTAAATCTTTGCAAAGTATATGCAAATGACGATAGATATAAGGAATCGGATTTTGTTCGGAGCATGACAACAGCGGTGCATCACGCTATTGAAGTGCTTACGGTGGAACAGAAACGAGCGGCTTGTATAGAGTTTTCCGACCGGGAAAGGTTCAATTGGCATTATACACCTCGTGCGCGAAAGGGTATAGCACTCAAAGAAATGACGCAAACACAGCGCAATGCGGGTATGGCGTTGTTTCGCTTGGTATTAAGCAAAGAAGGAATGACCAAGTCGCAACAGATTATCGATTTAGAAAACGCATTGCGCGTCATTGAAAATCGTCCCAACAACGATACGTACCGAGATCCTGAAAATTATGTATTTCTTTTTTATGGCGAACCTAGTGAAAAACCTTGGGGTTGGCGGTTTGAAGGACACCATTTGTCGTTGCATTTTACCGTAGTGGATGGTATTGTATCATTCACACCAGGCTTCATGGGAAGTAATCCGGCTACTGTATTGCCTGATGTTCCCCAAAAGGGGCTCCGTGTTTTGGCGGAGGAACAGGATTTGGCTTTTGAATTGCTCAATAGTCTAAATGCAGGCCAGCAACAAAAGGCGGTATTGGGAGGTAAGGCACCAGATGATCTGCTCACCACCAACACCATGAAGGTCTCGATTAACCCAATAGAAGGTATTTCCATGAAAGACCTCACGCCAAAGCAACGCAACATTTTCAAAAAGCTCATTCAGGTTTATCTGCAACGATACCACATCACTCTGAAAAAACAGCAATGGGAAGCTTTGGAAAAGGCTGGCTCTGACCAGATTCATTTTGCTTGGATGGGCGATCGGAAACCGCAGATCGGAGCGGGGCATGGTCATTATTATCGGATTCATGGTCCCACCATTCTTATTGAGTTTGATAATACACAAAATGGCGGGAATCACATACATTCGGTGGTCCGTGACTTAACCAATGACTTTGGGGAAGATTTGCTTCGAATGCACTACGCTAAGTCACATAAATAATGGATCCTTACCAGGTATTGGTTAGCACAATTTTACCAATATGGGCACTGCTTTCCATGAGTTGATGGGCAAGGTGAGCAGATTCCAGCGGAAACTCCGCAAAAATGACCGGCTTAAATGCTTCGGATTCTATTTTTGGCCAGGCATTTACGAGAATTTCTTCGGTGAGTGCTTCTTTAAAGGCTGTATCCCGATTGCGTAGGGTGCTGCCCGAAATGGTAAGTCGTTTTCTCATTACCAAGCCAAAGTCGGGGAGGTCGTCGGGGTAGGGCTTGCTGCCTTTCATGGTATTGATAAAAACGGCGTGGTGGTGTCGTCCGGTAATGAAAACGAGGCGGCCTTCTTCGTGTAGTAGACGGATTTTTTTGGCTATATAGCTACCTCCAACCATATCAAGAATGACATCTATACCTTCCGATTTTAATTCCTTTTCAAAATCCTGGCTTTTATAATTGATACACCGGGTTGCCCCTAGGGTTTCGCAGGCGTTACATTTTTCGTCGGTTCCGGCAGTGGCAAAAACAGTAGATCCAAAAGCTTTAACGAGTTGAATGGCCGTAATACCAATGCCACTACTACCGCCATGTACGAGAAAATGGTCTTCTTTTTTCAATTTCCCAAGACGGAATACATTGTGCCAGACGGTAAAAACAGTTTCCGGTAATGAGGCAGCCTCGGCAAAAGAAAATCCGTCAGGAACTGGTAGGCACTGGCCGCTTTGCGCTATGGCATACTGCGCATAGCCACCACCCTGAATCAATGCGCAAACGGCGTCTCCCACCTTCCATTTGGTTACCGATGGGCCACAGGCTTCAATGATGCCGGCAATTTCCATCCCCGGAATATCCTGAGGTGCATCTGGCGGCGCAGGATAAAGCCCCTTTCGTTGTATCACATCGGGCCGGTTAATACCTGCTGCATATACTTTAACCAGTACTTCATTGCCCTGAGGAGCGGGGATTGGACGATGTTCGATCTGGAGAACCTCGGGGTTCCCAAATGACGAAATGACTACGGCCTCCATTGTTCTATTTTCCATATGTGCTGAATTTAATAGATTTCCTTTCCAAAAGGGGTAAAGG
>CALGRQ010000200.1 GCA_937880795.1 uncultured Dyadobacter sp.
GGTAAGTGCAATTTCTGGTAAAAGGAACAATACTTGCGAGCCGCTTTCCAGCGCCTGCTTGATCAGTTCGATATATACTTCGGTTTTGCCACTTCCCGTAATGCCATGGAGTAATACCACTTCCTGTTCCGCAAAGTATTCATGAATTTGCTTAGAGGCATTCATCTGGGTTTCTGTGAGCACAATTTCTACTTGTGTGGTCACAGGAATATCGTCGAAGCGAGATACGAAAATTTCAAATTGTTCAAAAATTCCCTTCTTGATCAACGTTTGCAGTGCAGAATCAGAGAGCCCATCGTCTTGACTAAAAATGGATTTATCGAGTCCTTTAAGGTTGAGATCCGGATTGTTGAATACAGGGATATGCGAAAGATACCTCAGAAGAATTTCCTGCTGCTTGGGAACTTTGTCCAAAGTGGCCGCAAGTTCAGTGAGTGCCGTGGAGGAAAGGTAGCTCGGTGTCAAACGCACCTTTTTGGCTACTTTCGGTTTGTATTTTTCTTTAACCTCTTCAAAGAGTATAACGGCTCTTTTGCCAACCAGAGATTTGATGAGCGCGGTAATATTGTTTTTTTGCACCAACCTCTCCACCTCTTCATAAGAGAGGGTCTGATGTTTTTGTATTTCATCAACCACCACATGCTCCAGATCGGTGAGCAAGTCGTATTCTTCGAATTCCGGATTAAACTGTATACGCGATTGACTCGTTATTTTTAGCCCGGCAGGAAGGGCAACATTCAAAACCTCTCCAATATTGCATAAATAGTATTCTGACACCCAATTGAACAGCTCGATCTGTTTGGTGGTGATAATAGGCTGCTCGTCCAGTAATTCAAGAATGTATTTCGCTTGATACTGGACCGGTGCGGTGGTATGTATTCGGGCTACGGCTGCCGTAAGCACTCTTTTTTGTCCAAATTGAACAATTACCCGGGCTCCGATTTTGATCATATCACTCATTTCCCTGGGTACTCTGTAAGTGAATAGCGAGGGAATGGGCACCGGTAATATTAAATCGGCAAATAATGTGGTTTCTTCCTCAAAAAGGGAGGTCATTGATATCGTGTATAATTGAGTGTATGATCAAAACTATAAGGTGTAATTTTTTTATACCCGTTTTGAAGTAACATGCTGTTGGCTCAGGATTTACAGCCGAAATGAGAGATCATGAAATAAACTCCTGGTTGTTGACGAAAAATCGCTGAGTAACAGAATTAGTATGTTCAAAGTTAACAACTTCAACCGATCATTCCAATGGGAAGAACGGGAGCGTGTTCCCAGGTTACCATGGCATTGAATAATTTGATATGGCTAAATTTTGTGAGCGCCTCTTCCGAGATACTTGTTTCCTGAATGATTCCCAAATCCAGTAACTGGGCCCGTTGGGTGCCCGGAAGTAAATGAGTGTCGGGTGTAAACCAGTTATTTCCGTCCAAGAAAGCCACATTACAAACATACGAATCGGTGACCATACCATTTTTGATGATGAGTATCTCGTCGGCATCGCCACGTTGGGCAAAGAGTTGGTTTAGCATCGGGCGCTGATCGTATTTGAAGCCGTAATCTACCGAATTGTGGTACACCTTTCGTATTTTCAAAATCTGGCGTGGATGGTATATCTCCCATTGAATATGATCAATTTCTTTATGGTAGGCCATCCTACATTTATATAGGTGATTGGTTAATGAGTCAGGAATGGAAAGACGATCCTGCAATTTCCAGACGTCGGTATATCCCCAAAGCTCTCTGCGGGTTTTATTCAAACGGGCTTCGTGGTATTCCAGATTTTTGAAACACCGGTTTTCAACGGCAATCGTTTCAATGCATAACGTTTGTGGCATGTCCAAAGGGTAGATATACTTTGTCTATTAATTCCTGATATTCATTTTCGGGGTTACTTTTTACCGTTATACCGCCACCACTTTTGAAAACCAACTGGCCTGCAATATTTTCTATAAAGCGAATCATTACCGCGCTTTCAAAGTTCTGACCATCAAAGTAACCCATCACACCGGTATAATAGCCCCGGTCATAACCCTCCGCTTCCTGAATGATTTTTAGCGTACTGGGTTTGGGCGCACCAGTTATAGAACCGGCAGGTAGTAATTTGATAATGAGGTCGCCGTAGCACTGGTTAAAAGTTTCAGGTAAGATTCCTGCAATTTCGGAGCTAACCTGTAACAATGTTTTTTCGCTGGTATGAATGCGGTCTGTATACCGGTATCGTTTCACCCACACCTTTTCTGCTACTATACTCAAATCGTTTCGAATCAGGTCAACAATGGTGGCATGTTCCGCTGCTTCCTTGGGATCGGATAAAATAACATTTTCTGCGTCTGGTATAGAGGCATCAATGGTACCTTTCATGGGGAAGGAACTGATACGATTATCATGAATACGAATAAAAATTTCCGGAGAAAAGCATACGAAATGGTCTTTCATCCAAAACCGATATGGGGCATCACTATTTTTATAAATATCCAGTAAGCTCAGGTTGGTTTTAATGGGGGTAGGCACCGATAAATTAACCAGAAACGAGTTTCCCGCATTCAAATTATTGATCACATGATCAAACTTGGCCCGATACAGCTCCTGACTAATCGGATATTTTTCCAGATAAAAGGATTTGATCGGATTGCTTTCTTCACCAACAGGTGTGTTTTTGAAACCATTTAAGTCAAACCGTATTTGAGAAGAATCGATCTGATCCATTCGCCATGCCACGGGTTTTTGAGCCAGATAGTCAATCAGGAAAACAAATGGGATTTTCTTTTTACCCCAATCATTTAGCTTGTCAGAAAAGACACGTAACGAATCAGTCAACGGATATAATTGTAATATTTGCAGAAAGTGCTGAAACAAGGGTTCAATTTACAAAGTTCAGAAACCAATAGCTAAATTGGGGAGTTAAACAGTAATCAGTGAGATTTGAGAAGGGAATTGTGATAAAGGTGGTAGGGAATCATGAGGAACTAATAAATTAAGAAACGGATTTTCGCTAACAGCTAACAGCTAACAGCTAACAGCTAACAGAAACTATGCATATACACGACGTAATTATTATTGGTGGAGGACCTTGCGGTTTGGCAATGGGAATTGAATTGGCCAAAAGTGGCCTGGATTATTTAATTCTGGAAAAGGGTAATCTCACCGAGTCTATTCGTAATTATCCGAGAAGGATGCGTTTTTTTTCGACGGCCGAAAATATTGAAATTGGAGGTATACCGTTTGCCATTTCAGAAGTGAAGGCAAACCGAAATGAAGCGTTGCAATACTATCGCAAAGTGGCGGGGTATTATCACTTAAACTTTAAGCTATTTATAGATGTGGAACGTACCGAAAAGCAGTCGGACGGAACGTTTCTGGTACATAGCAAGGATGGTCAGATTTTTCAATCCAGAAAAGTTGTGTTGGCAACGGGTTATTTTGATGTGCCTCGTCAGTTGCAGGTACCCGGTGAAAACTTACCGCATGTTTCACATTATTACGACGAGCCGTTTAAATATTCTTACACCAATGTGGTTTTGGTGGGAGGCTCCAATTCATCCGTGGAGGCGGCGCTGGAATTGTATCGACACGACGCCCATGTCACGATTGTGCACAAAGGAGAAGATTTTCGCACGAAGGTAAAATATTGGTTGGTGCCCGATGTTAAAAATCGGGTAAAGGAAGGTAAAATTCATACCCGTTTTAGCAGCGTTACCAAGGCTATTGAGCCCGGGCGGATGCAGATTGAAAATCTAACCACCGGTGAGCTGGAATGGATACCGGCAGACTTTGTATTTCTGTTAGTGGGTTATTTCCCTGATGACCATTTCCTGTCTCGTTGTGGTGTTGTATTGGATCCGACTACCAAGGTCCCGACTTTTGACCCTGACACGTACGAAACCAACGTTAAGGGGCTTTATTTGTGCGGCACGGTAATGGCAGGGGTGTTTACAGAAAAGATATTTATTGAAAACGGTCGCGACCATGCAGCTGCCATTGCTGACCATATCTCAGGCCGGGAAGTGCGTAAGGTTAAGGAGTTGATCGACAGAATATAGGTTGAAGCTATTCGGTAAACGTTAGCTTCTTTCTTTTTCCTCTGGACGAGATTTGATCAATTTTTCCGATTAATCCGTTTCCGCCCACAGCATAACCAACGTGGCCGGAAAAGCTAACGGCATGGAAAGGTTCGGTGCCCAGTGTATTCCAACTTTTACCTTTGTCAACCGAATAGCTGCTTCCCGAAGGGCCCGTAGCCACCAAAGTGACATTGTCGGAACGAATTTGCGTGTCGCCGTTCCAGGTTGCATTCACCTTGTGATATATAGCAACGCATTCTTTTAAACCTGCGGGTTTTGTGCTGCTTTCGAGCTTCCAGGTTTCTCCACCATCCTTAGTGGTCAATACATTGAGGCCCGGTTCTGTGGTTTGTTTGTAATCGCCTCCCACCGCTATGCCATTTTTGGAAGAGGTAAATCGTAACCCAAATATACCACGGGTAGGTCCTGCCTCCATGGCTGTTTCAATAACTTTCCAACTGTGGCCAAAGTCGGTAGACCTGAATATTCGAGCCTTGCTGCTGCCACCCGTTCCAATATATGCATTTCCTTTTCCCACGGCCAGTACAGAGGTTCCGCTGGCTGCAAAACATGCTTCGCCGGGCATGGCAGCTGGCCGGTCTTGTAATGGAATTTCTTTCCATGATTTGCCGCCATCTTCGGTGGTCAGGATGAACATTTTTCCATTTACCGGATCACCCAAGCATATACCCTTATGTTCGTCCCAGAAGTCGATTCCATCCAAAAAAGCCCCAGTCTGTGTAGTTTGGTACACAAGCGTCCAGGATTCTCCGCCGTTTTCTGTTCTGTAAATTTTAGCTTTATCCTGCTCTGCCGCACCGGCGCTCATAGCCACTGCAGTTTGTTTATCAAAAGCATGTATATCCCGAAAGTCAAGAGAGTCACAATCAGGAATTTTGACGGACGTCCATGATTTTCCGGCATCTAAAGTCTTGTATATCTGGCCTCCAGAGCCACCAATCCAGCAGACGTTTGAAGATACCGTGTGAACGGCCCGCAATGGAAAGTACTGGATATTAAATCAAAATCTCATATGCGGGCCGTTCACACGGCATCTTC
>CALGRQ010000201.1 GCA_937880795.1 uncultured Dyadobacter sp.
GGCTGTGGGAATTTTAATGTATCTGGCCTATTTGCTGTTGAGGTCTTCTTTTGAGGACGAACAACGCCGTGCCCGCATTTCCTCGGTATATAATGTTTTTGCCTTCGCAGTATTTATACCTTTGATATACATTCTGCCTAGACTGACCGATTCACTACACCCCGGTAGTGGTGGAAACAGTACCTTTGGTTCTTTCGATATCAACAATGATATGCGGAAGGTTTTTTACCCGGCTATTATTGGCTGGATTTTGTTGGGGCTTTGGATGTCCGAACTTCGTGTGCGGATTAAACAGATTAACCGACTACGGGAGGAGGAATTCACCCGACTTAAATAACGCGTTTACGGAAATACTGACATTTTCGGTTCAGCGCAAACATTTCAAAACAAAAATTCGTTAAGAATCAACGCAGTTGCCCAAACTGCCGTAGATACCTCTGTACCCATGGCCGACAAACTTCGTGAAGACGGCAAAATATGGGTTGTTGTAGCCGTGGTTGCGGTGGTTTTTGGAGGTATTGTAGTCAATATGCTCCGCATCGAATCCAAAGTCGGTAAAATTGAAAAAGAGTTAAAAATCAAATAAGACATCGTTATGAAAAAGATACAAATATTCGGTCTGATCATTGTGGCCATTGCCATTGGAATTATCGTGTCAACAGCTGGTGATGCCAGTACTTATGTCGATTTCTCGAAAGCCAAAGAAATGGCGGCCGATGGAGATAATGAAAGTATACACGTGGTTGGCACGTTGAAAAAGAATTCGGCCGGACAGATTCTTGAAATGGAATACCGCCCGGAAGTTGACCCTAACTATTTTACTTTCACACTGGTTGACAACAAGAATATAGCCCAAAAGGTAGTTTACAAAAACACCAAACCACAAGACTTTGACAAGTCAGAGCAAGTTGTTGTGATTGGGCACATGGAAGGCAACCATTTCAATGCCGAAAAAATTCTCATGAAATGTCCGTCTAAATACGAAAACGGAAAACTGGAAACCATTGAAGCCACTGCCTCTAAATCATGATTCATACAACCATTGGAAATGCAGGACACCTGCTCGTAATTATCGCATTTGTCACGGCCCTGGTCGCGACTTTTGCTTATTTTAAAGCTTCTGCCGCAAATGCATCTTTAGATGACCAATTAACTTGGAAACGTTTTGCACGAACCTCGTATTTTGTTCACCTTGCCGCTGTATTAGGCGTTGTATTTTCGCTATACTGGATCATTGGTAATCATTATTTTGAATACCACTACGCTTGGAAAAACTCTTCTCTATCCCTGCCAACAGGCTATACCATATCTAGTTTCTGGCAAGATCAGGAAGGTAGTTTTCTTTTGTGGATCTTCTGGAATGTCGTTTTAGGCGCTATTCTAATATATAGCAATCGCTCGTGGGAGGCCCCGGTGATGACCATTTTCGCACTGGTGCAGGCCTTTCTCACCTCGATGATTTTGGGAGTTGTGATACCAGGCATTGATTTAAAAATTGGATCTACCCCATTCTTGCTTTTGAAAGAAGTAATGCCGGATATACCGGTATTTAAAATGGATCCTAACTTCGTTGCAAAAGATGGAAACGGACTAAATCCATTGCTTCAAAATTATTGGATGGTTATTCACCCGCCAACACTTTTCCTTGGTTTTGCTTCTACATTAATTCCATTCTCTTTTGCTATTGCCGGACTTTGGACAAAAAAATTAAACGAATGGCTTCGTCCTGCCCTTCCTTGGGCACTTTTTTCAGCCTTGGTACTCGGGGTTGGAATCTTAATGGGTGCTTACTGGGCGTACGAAACGCTTAACTTTGGTAGTTACTGGAACTGGGATCCTGTTGAGAACACCTCTTTTGTACCCTGGTTGGTTCTTATTGCTGCCATTCATACCATGATCATTGGCCGGAAGAACGCCACTGCACTTAAAACTTCGTTCATTCTTTGTATTGCCACTTTTGTACTTGTCCTATATTCAACTTTCATGACAAGAAGTGGTGTACTGGGTAATGCATCCGTTCACTCGTTTACCGATTTAGGTTTATCAGGTCAGTTGTTGATCTATTTGATGACTTTCCTCGTGCTTTCAGTAGGTTTACTGATTTACAGATGGAAACATTTGCCCTCTGATGAGGAAGAAGTTTCAACTTATTCTCAAGAATTCTGGATTTTCATTGGCGCCACGCTACTTTGTTTGTCTGGCTTCCAGATTTTGGCAACTACGTCCATTCCCGTATATAACAAAATTGCCGAGGCTTTTGGAACTGTCCTTAACATGGCACTTCCCGCTGACCAGGTGGCACACTATAATAAGTTCCAATTGTGGTTCTTCTCACTTATCATCATTTTGACAGGTGTAGGACAGTACTTCTGGTGGAAACGCACAGGTAAAGGCAAGTTGGAAACCCTATACAATCCGCTACTGGTTACGTTGATCATCAGCGCATTGATCATCACTTTGCAGGGTGTAAAAGATATACAGTATATAGTTTTACTGACAGCTTCCATCTTCGCTATTGTGGCCAATGGAACTATACTTTTCAATATTGTCAGAGGTAATTACAATCTGTCGGGTGGTGCTGTAACCCATATTGGTGTTGCATTGATGCTCATCGGGGTTCTTTTTTCGTCGGCCTATACCAAAGTCGTTTCGATTAACAACTCAGGATTGATGATCTCTCGAAGTGAGGAATTTACAAATAATGACAATAAAGAAAATCCAGAAAAGATAGAGGTTAGAAGAATGGCATTT
>CALGRQ010000202.1 GCA_937880795.1 uncultured Dyadobacter sp.
CTTGTAACGAACGGGCTCCCTTAAAATTATTTGATCTGCTTCATGCTTATCCCCCACAAGGTCGTTCGCCAAAATACCTGACTCTGCTTTACAGTAACGATATAGAAATTGCTCCCCCACCTTGGTCGCAACTTCTATATAATGCTCATTGAGCGACTGCACAAGAACATAATTTGGAATAACCCATTGCAGTTCACCACTTTGAGCATCGAGCATCAATAAATCGGTTGGTTCAGGAATATCAGGATATCTGTAATTATGAAGATAAACCTTCCCATAAGAAAAGGCAGTAAGTGAGGTCCACCAGTCGGTAGCTTCTGGTGACACCTGCCACTTCACCAGAGAAACACCCAAATCAATCATCGCAAAAGAAACTTTTTTATCTGCTCCACTTCGCAATTCTATGGCCCACAGATTGCTATCTGGATCCTGATCCGGCATAATACGCCATATATTTTGGGAAAATTCGTATGAAAAAAGTTTTTGCAATTTTTTAGCTTTATTTTGAAACAAAATTTTAGAATATATCATCCAAACTCCAAATCTGTGCAAATATTAGGAATAATACCAGCCCGTTATGCTTCCACCCGTTTCCCAGCCAAAGCACTTGTCGACATTGGCGGTAAAAGTATGATCCAGCGCGTGTACGAACAGGCTATACAAGCTGCACATCTTAGTAAGGTAATCGTGGCAACGGATGATCAGCGGATTTTGGACCATGTGGAAGCATTTGGTGGACAGGCTGTCATGACATCCACACATCATCAAAGTGGAACCGACCGTTGTTACGAAGCACTTACAAAAACAACAGGAACATTTGAGTATGTAATTAATATTCAAGGAGATGAACCATTTATTAGCCCAGATCCGATCAATAGCCTTGCCCTAGAGTTAAATGGCGAAACAGAGTTAGCAACACTGGTTAAAATCATTGATCAACCCGATTTACTTTTCAATGTCAATGTACCGAAAGCAGTATTGAATTCTCGCAATGAGGTAATGTATTTCAGTAGACAAACCATTCCATATATCCGAAATCACGAAGCAGAAGATTGGTTAAAGCATCATACCTTTTACAAACACATTGGTATATATGCCTATCGCTCCGATGTACTTGCGGCACTTACGCGACTTCCTGTAAGCACCTTGGAAAAAGCAGAAGCCCTGGAGCAACTGCGTTGGTTAGAAAACGGATATTCTATCAAGGCCGTCATCACCAATGACGATTCTCATGGGGTAGATACACCCGAAGATCTGGATAGAGTTACCCGAAAATTCTTAAAATAGGCCCTGGAATGGTCTTTTTAGTTCACTTTTCATCAGTTTCCTAAATGTTAAATTAGGTTAAAACGGTTTAAGTTATACGAGTTTACTTTTTAGCTCGTTACCCTTATATAGCTATTTATTCAATATATCAATAAGAAATACCACGCTTATGCAATATAATATTCTTTGGGCCGATGATGAGATTGATCTTCTAAAACCACATATCATGTTCCTGACCAACAAAGGCTACACGGTTACTCCCGTTAATAGTGGCGCCGATGCTTTGGATAGAATTGAAAATCAGCGGTTCGATATAGTCTTTTTGGATGAAATGATGCCCGGTATGACTGGTCTTGAAACCCTGGCTCAGATTAAACAGCAGCAGCCCAGCCTACCTGTGGTAATGATCACCAAAATTGAGGAGGAGCATATCATGGAGGATGCCATTGGTTCTAAAATTGACGATTACCTCATCAAGCCGTTGAATCCAAACCAGATATTGCTGTCTGTCAAAAAAATTCTTGATAACAAAAGGCTGGTTACCGAAAAAACCACTTTGAGTTACCAGCAGGAATTCAGAAACCTGGCGATGCAATATCAGGACAGGATCGGCCATGACGAATGGGCGGATATATACAAGAAATTAATCTACTGGGAACTGGAACTAGAAAACTCAGATGACGATGGTATGTCGGAGGTTTTCAGTATGCAAAAAAGTGATGCGAATGCCAATTTCTGTAAATTTATAGAGGAGGAATACGAGGACTGGTTGAATGATCCTAAGTCCAACAAGCCCATATTGTCTCATCAATTGATGAAGCAAAAGGTTTTCCCGCATCTTAAGGCTTCGAGCGAACCTATATTTTTCTTACTTATAGACAATTTCCGGTATGATCAATGGAAAATGATTCAGCCTATTCTTCAGGAATATTTTAATATTGAGGAAGAGTCATCGTATTACTCCATTTTGCCTACTACCACAGGTTATGCTCGTAATGCTATATTCTCGGGTATGATGCCCAGTGAGATGGAGCGCAAGCATCCGCAATGGTGGGTAAGTGATGAAAATACGCCTGACGGTGAAGAAGGCCTTAACAACCACGAATACGATTTCTTGCAAAAACAGTTAGAAACCAACCACCTCAATATTAAATCTTCATATCATAAAGTCCTGAATACCAATCAAGGGAAATCGCTGATTGACAATTTCAGTAACTTATTAAACAATCAACTCAACGTCATTGTCTACAACTTCGTGGATATGCTTTCACATGCACGCACGGACGTTCAGATGATTAAGGAACTTGCTCCGGATGAAGCCGCTTACAGATCCATTACGCGGTCATGGTTGATGCACTCCCCTCTGCTCGATTTTATCAAAAAAATTGCTGAGAAAAAATGTCGCCTCATCTTGACTACTGACCATGGAATGATTCGCGTTCAAAAACCGGTAAAAATCATTGGCTACCGCGAAACCAATACCAACTTGCGCTATAAGCACGGTAAAAATCTTGGGTTTGACGACAACCACCTGATGGTCTGCCGTAAGCCTGAGCGGATTTTCCTACCCAAACCGCATGTTTCAACATCGTATGTATTTACGAAGGAGGACTATTTCTTTGCTTACCCCAATAACTACAACCAGTATGTAAATCTATATAGGGATACTTTTCAACATGGAGGGGTTTCTCTGGAAGAGATGATCATACCGTTTATTGACATGAAAGCGAAATAGATTTAGTACGAAGTTAGAGATGCATGTGGCTTGAAGGGAAGTTTTAGGCAAACAGCATATAGACATGCTGCGAACCTCATCCGGCTTCGTTTTAATATTTCAATAAAAAAGTTCAAAGTTTACAGTCGCTCCTACGAGGTATACTTTGAACTTTTTTTTTATCCTGCCCCTAAACCGGGAACAAAAAATAGTTAATCCGAACTAAAATTACCCTTCTACCACACTACCATTCTCACATTTCAGTACCCTAGCAGGGAATTTCCTTAAAAAATCATGATTATGGGTGGCCATTAAAATGGCAGTTCCTGCGTTGTTGATGGTTTTAAACACTTGCATAATCTGATCACCAACTTCCGGATCCAGATTACCTGTCGGTTCGTCTGCAATTAAAATTTTAGGTTCATTGAGCATAGCTCTTGCAATAACTACACGTTGCTGCTCACCTCCTGATAACTGATGAGGCATTCTCTTCTGAGCGGTTCCCAGACCCACCTGCATCAGCACTTCCGCAATTCGCTTTGATATTTTGGATTTGTCATTCCAGCCGGTTGCTCGTAACACAAACGAAAGGTTATCTTCCACAGACCGATCCGACAATAATTGAAAATCCTGGAAAACAATTCCAATTTTACGTCTCAAAAAAGGGATGTCACTGCGCTTAATTTTATGAAGCTCGTAACCTGCTACTTTAGCCGAACCCGTATGCAACCACAAGTCGGCGTACAAGGTTTTTAATAGTGAACTCTTTCCTTTATTTCAAAATGAACATCATTTAGGACAGGGCGATCCCCCTGATAAATATCTGCCCGGTCCAGTACAATAATCGGCTCGGTTGCCCCTGTCATAGTCAAGAGTAAAAAAAGTCAAAAATATTAGTGTGGTATTAATTCCAGTGTCTCATGAAGTGACACTGGAATTAACGATGGTTTATTCTGATCGGTCAATTATGAATTACCTTTTGCGTAATCCGCAAGGAATTTTTCAAGACCGATGTCTGTCAATGGGTGTTTCAACAATTGTTCCATAGCGCTCAATGGACCAGTCATTACATCTGCACCTACTTCTGCACACTGAATGATGTGCATTGGGTGACGTACCGAAGCTGCCAAAACCTGAGTTTCGAAGCCATAGTTACGATAGATGGTAATGATTTGCTCGATCAAACCAATTCCGTCCGTAGAAATATCGTCTAAGCGACCAATAAATGGAGATACATAGGTTGCACCAGCCTTAGCAGCCAATAATGCCTGTCCTGCCGAGAAAATCAGCGTACAGTTGGTACGTATTCCTTTTTGTGAAAAATATTTCAAGGCTTTAACACCTTCCTTAATCATAGGAATTTTCACAACAATCTTATCGTCGATTTCAACAAGTTCTTCACCTTCACGAATCATTCCCTCAAAATCTACCGAAACAACTTCTGCACTCACATCACCATCCACGATATCGCAGATTGCTTTGTAATGGCTCATGATGTTGTCCTTGCCGGTAATTCCTTCTTTTGCCATCAGAGATGGATTGGTAGTAACGCCGTCCAAAACGCCAAGCTCGTACGCTTCCTTAATTTCTTTAAGGTTTGCGGTATCAATAAAAAATTTCATATCAGGAATTGTATGGTTTAATATTCCACAAAAGTAGAAAACCCTGATCAAACCAAAAAGAAAGAAGTGAATTGAAATAGAAAGGCACAAAAAAAGGCAAACCGAGAATCTCACTGCATCAACCACCTACCCTTGCTTCCGTCAGGACCTGGGGGATTCGGAAGGAGCTAGTAGTTCCGATTTGCCGATGCAAAGATAACGACATTTTATTGAGAAAAAGAAAACATTCGATACACTTTAACACTACTTTTGTGCGAACCATCTAGAAATGAACAAATATGCCACGTAATTTTTTTTTATTTTTTTTATTAATCCTCGCTGCTTGCTCACAATCTTCGGATGCTTTCCTTCAAAAAGGTAAGGATCTCATGAAAGAAGGAAAAACCCGCGAGTCCATAGAATTCATCAATAAGGCCATTGAAAAAAATGTTTCAAATGCAGAAGCTTTTAACTTGCGAGGCGTTGCCTACTTCGAATTAAAAGAATATACGAATGCCATGCTGGATTTTAACCAGTCGATCAAATTGACACCAAATGCATATCGGCCTTATTTCAACCGGGCGATGTTGCATACCAATGAAAACCGTCTTGACTCTGCGCTGATAGATTACAACCAAGCAGCCAAACTGGCTCCCGACACCTCTGACGTCTTCTTAAATCGTGGCCAAATTTATGTGCTACTGGATAAATTCCCGGAGGCTATTCAGGATTTCGAAAAATCGACTTCGCTGAATGAAAATAATAAATTGGCTTGGTACAACCTGGGTAATACCTACTATCGCCAGAAGGATTATAAAAAAGCTTCCCTTGCGTTTAGACAGACCCTCAAACTGGACTCTCAGAACGGAAAAGCATTTTATGGCCTGGGATTGTCGCAATATTATGAGGGAGAAAAAGACCTAAGTTGCGGTAATTTCAAGCAGGCAATGACTTTGGGATATACCGATGCAGCCACAGCGCTGCAAAAATTTTGCAAGTAGTTTCTAAACCTTATGAAAAATGATGAAAATATTTAAAATCTTCTTTGGTCTTATATTTATCCTTTTCTCCTATTTTCAAGTTAACGACCCTGACTCCGGGCTTTGGATTTCCATATATAGCTTCGCTGCATTAGCTTGCTATATGAGCCTTCGTGAATTATGGCCTTCCTGGATTTACTATATTCTGGGAGCTGCCTGTTTAATTGGAGGGATTTTTCTATGGCCACCCCAATATGAAGGAATATTTTTCGGTGGCATGCAAATGAAAACCATCAACATTGAGTTAGCAAGAGAATCATTAGGCCTAGGCATTACCGCAATCGTGATGGCCATCCTCGGAAAGTGGGGTTAATCCCAAACCCACTCAATCTCTTTCATCCCGAAATCAAGAATGCTTTCATAGCCTTCCAGGCTTACTAAAAGCCTTCCGTTATCAGCAACACCTGTAACCATTCCTACGACTCGTTTATTCTGATAGTTGAAAGTTACAGGTTGCTGATAACCATATAATGCTCTCAAATACGCTGTCCGGATTCCATCGGTTTCAGTCATATGCCTAAGTCGCACATAGCGCTGATCCAAAAACCTCATAACATTTTTAAATTCAACACCTAACACCAACTCTGATCCAACTTCATCGGCCAGCGATGTGATTCGATTCTGAGGTTCGTAATGTTGATTGATATTGATACCAATTCCCACAATGGAACTGGAAATACCTGTTCCCTGAATCGAATTTTCGATCAGTGTACCACTTATTTTTTTAGTTGAAATATAGATATCATTAGGCCACTTAATCCTAGTCCTTTCCGAAAAGCTAGACAGATAGTCGTATAGCCCCAAGGCGATCACTTGACTAATCAAAAATTGTTGATCAATTGGCAAAAAAAGTGGCTTTAAAACAATGGAAAAAGTAAGGTTCTTACCTGCTTCTGAACCCCACGTGGTACCGCGTTGACCTCTCCCACCGGTTTGATTGTCGGTTATGACAACTGTTCCTTCTTCCGCCAACCCATTTTGTACTAATTCAGCCGCTATGTCGTTTGTAGAATGACAACTTGGCAGATATATTACCTTTTTACCAATAATTAGGGAATTGTGTATAGCGTTGTACAATTTTTTTGCTTTACTTTAGGGTTTATAGAAATGGGAATAAATTACGCATGAAACAACGCAAAAATAAGGAACTATCGTCAAAAGACCTCTCGGAGCTTGTAGCTAAAGGAATGGCGGAAAAGAAGGGGCTTGATATAGCAATTCTGGATCTCAGAAAAGTAAAAAATTCAATATCTGATTTTTTTGTAATCTGCTCAGGTAATTCTGACACACAGGTGGACGCTCTCGCCAATTCGGTAGAAGAAGAGGTTTACAAGAATTCAAAAATTGATCCCTGGCAAAAGGAGGGAAAAGCTAATGGTGAATGGATTTTAATTGATTATGTGGACGTTGTCGCACATATTTTCCTAAAAGACCTCCGTAAGCATTATGATTTGGAAGAACTTTGGGGCGATGCCGAGGTAACGTACCT
>CALGRQ010000203.1 GCA_937880795.1 uncultured Dyadobacter sp.
ATCAAATCAAGGGTGAATGTTCTCTGGATTCTGATATTAATCATCGACTGAAAATGAGCCGTTACTGCTGATAATGCCAACACCAGCAATATTAAACCAATGTGTAATGTGATTTCTATATCTGTACTATTACCTATAGACTTGAGAATACGATATAACAAAAAAGGCCAAATACCCGAAAACAAGATCCTTAACCCGCCATATAACATGGAAAGGAGTAAATCCTTGTTGGATATCTCCCTGATGCAACCATACCAAAACGAAATTGAGCTAATTTTTCCAACATTCTTAAAGAATGGACTGTTTCCGCTTTTCATCCAAATGCGTCTTTATTAGTGTCAGAAAAGAAGACTTAGTGGCAAATCGAGTCGTATTATTTTGGTGTACTCTGCGGTAGGTGAGCACTTCGTCCAACATAATCACCGTTGCATTTTCACGAACCGCACGGGCAAACCAGTCCACAAAATCCCCAATGGCAATGCTTTCGTTAAATAATCCATAAGTAGAAAAAACACTTCTTTTACATAACAAAGCAATTTTTGAATATCCTTTAATTGGCGTAGCACGGGCTGTGTGGGTACGTGGCAAGTTCTCTTCCAAATCCTCAAATTCTTGTAACATACAAAAGCAAAACATTGCATCATGATTATGCTGCAACGCATCCAGCTGTATTTCCAATTTTCTTTCATGCCATAAATCATCCGCATCCAAAAAAGCGATATAGGGTGCAGAAGATGCTAAAATTGCACCATTGAGTGTTGCAGAAACACCTCGATGATTATACGACAATAACCTAATACGGCTGTCCATTTCTTGAAGCGCACCGACTTTTAACGCGGTACCGTCTGTGGATCCATCATTGGCTATAATGATGTTCAAATTTTTAAAGGTCTGAGCCTGTACTGACTTGATCGCTTCTTCTATATACTGCTCTCCATTATAGACAGCAATGATTACATCTATGTCTGATTCACTCATTGACCTTTCATTTGTCGGTGTAACAATCCTAAAATTTCTCTTTTTAAAACCGGCTTATTCTGGCTTGCATTGTTTCCATGGTACCACTTTAAAAGTAATAATGAATCCACATTATTCTCCTTGTAGTTTTCTTTGCGCAGCTTTCTTATTAAATCAAAATCACTACTCACTTCAAGGGATTCGTCAAACAGATTTACACCGAGCAAAGCCTGTTTTCTGATAAGCACTGCGCTCGGTACGAAACCACGGTGCTCTTCCAATAATTTCTCACTGAAATTGGCAGGAAGAACTACCCCCTCATAGCAAAAGAGCAATAAGGATCCACTTTTAAGACCTCCCATTGTTTCCGTAACTTGTCGGGAGTCCATTCGTCATCCTGGTCTAAAAATGCAATTATATCTCCATTGCAATGTTTAATACCTGTATTGCGTGCAGCAGCTACGCCTCCATTGATTTTACGAATAATACGCGCATTCGGATAACGTTGTGCTATATAATCGCTTCCTCCATCAGTTGAGCCATCATCTACAATAATCAGTTCCCAATGCGTATATGTTTGGCTGACCACGCTATCTAGGCACTTTCCAACCAGGTGTTTCCCATTATATAGCGGTAGAATGATGCTAATTAATGGGTCCTCCTGGTTAATCCTAAAGTCTTTAATCTGGGGTATATATGGATTGATCATACGTTTTTTTCTTCTTTGAACTGACTTGTGCATTACCCGTAAAAGTTGCAAATCCTGCAATGTTTTATTGACGGACATATTCTTTCCATGTATATGATATAGCAAGGTGGTATTTTCGCAAATAACAATTCCGATATTGTTCTCCCGCAATCTAAACCACCAATCCACATCTTCACTATATCTGAGTGACGCATCAAAATATAAGTCTCTATCAAAAATCTCACGTCTGGCTACCAGCGCTCCTAAATGAACATGCGTAATTCGTTGCTCCATATCTTCAAAGTTCATGTTGAGAGACGGTAAGTCATCATCTACAATGTACTTAATTTTACCGCCTGCAACCTGTATATACTGTGAGTCAAAATAGGGAAGGAGAATGCTTAGCTTATTTTTTGGCCATTCATCATCCGCATCAAGAAACGATATTAAGTCTCCTGTTGCTTTAAGTAAACCTCTGTTTCGTGCAGCAGCTGGCCCACCCTGACCTTCCATATGGATCAACCTGCATAAAGAATTCTCAGAAATAATAGCATTGAGCGGTTCCCGATATTCGGGGTCCGAGGCATCATTGACTATTAACACTTCAATTGTGCACGTATTATTCACTACGGCATCCTGAAATATTACACTTTCAATTGCTCGTCTTAATTCATGTCCATTGTTGTGGGTCGGAATAATGACACTAATATGATGCAAGTTCATGATTCATAAAGTTGTCAAACGATTCTATAAATTGCTTTTGATTACGCCCTAATCTCCAATGATAGCTTGGCAACGACAATGAAATACTGCGAAACTTATCATAAGATACCTGCCGGTTGTGTGGCAAATGATGAAGTGTTGTGGGTGCCATAGCCATTAACGCATTGGTTGCATTGGCCTTTTCAAATAACGTAACCTCTTGATGAGCCACCTTCGGCAGTAAAATACCCTTAATCAATGACGTTCCTATGGCTGCCTTTGGATATAAATCCTTCACGTTAAAAATTGCCTTTTGCTGCTTATACCGCTCTCTGTTTGTAATAAAGGGTTCCCAATCTCCAAAGCGTTGTGTTAAATTATCAGGTTCTATTTTGGCTGACTGATAAAGTGTAAACACTTTTACATGCTCCCCCAACTCAACCCAGACATAGTCATCTCCAAGATACTCGTATCCCGCACGAAGTAAATTAAGACACGAGGTCGATTTCCCTGAACCACTAGGGCCTGGAATTAGAACCCCTGTGCCATTCTTAGCCATAGCGCCTGCATGTACGAGCTGTGCAGGTAAATCTTGCGTCCATAAGTGAAAAATCGCTCTAAATGAAAATGTACACTCCCACCATGGAACATCTTCTGTCTTCTGAACCCAATATATACCAATACGCCTACTTTGAGAGTACAAGAACAATTGTGTTTGCCACGGCTGAAAAAACACTTGTACGTCTTCCTGATAAATAGAATCATTATAACCCTGGCCGTTAAATCCAGTCCATGGCGGAGCCTTCAACCGTCCGGGTAAATCCCTATCGTCAGCATACCATATGGTCAACGCTGGTATCCCATCATCCTGCATTGAATCCACTAAATGATCTAAAGCCGGCAAAAAACGGTCACGTAAGCCCATTGATGGGCTACACAAATGTACTGCTCGTCCCGCCAGTCGTAACTTATCAGTATGAAATTCACCTAGGCTATGAAATAAAGAGAGCGTGTTTTCGAAGTAATCTGTTGGGCTCAATGAGAATGCATTTAGTCATTTTCCTTTTTCGCTACCCAACCTTCTTCATCCACATCATGAATAGGATCTAGAAGAAGTAAATCCTGCATATCCGCATATCGATTGAAGCGGGACTGAATGTACTCAGCGGGAGCGGTATATTCATTTTCAATGACCACATGCGCATCTTGTTTGACAATACCTTCCACCAACAACTCCTTCATAATTGAATTCAGATCCTCATTAATCTCACCCGAATGACCTGGAAATGCAGCGGCAACAGTTTGGATAACTTTATCCAGATCGGAAAATGGCATATGATTTAAAACCGATACGGCGATTCCTTGGACGCTGTAATAAAGACCTGTATCCAAATTGGCAATAATATATTCACCGTCAAAAACATCTGCGGCAAGACGAGGGTTAAGAAAATACATAACGTTAGGCTGAATTTTAGGTATATAAGTGATGGCGATCCCAATGCCGCAATCATAAAAAATGAAGCTTCTGACTACAAATATCTACTTATTTTTCAATCAAATTAATTTGAAATACAACTTGATTAACAACTTCTAGCTCCCTCACTGGCTAAGTTCCGATGGATCGGTAATGGAACATTGTATGTAATTCCTGTACCGCTTCGTGCAAAATGTTTTTTGAGTGTAATAGTTGTGTGAGTGATGTTGTTAAAATGGTTAGGCAAAACCTATCAGAAGCTGCCTGCCTTGGCCCAGCAGACAATCTATTTGTAGCTCATTAGAAAGGTCCATTAGTTTTTGGCTCCGTAGGAGCGCTCCGGAATGTATTGTGTAATTCCAAAATTCCTATAACACAAAAAACCCCGATCTACTTTCCAGTAAATCGGGGTTTAATAGTATTGT
>CALGRQ010000204.1 GCA_937880795.1 uncultured Dyadobacter sp.
TGAGGCGCTGGTAGTGAGTTCAGGGTCTTGGCTTTTTGCCAATCTGGTTTTCTTTTTTCCGATGCAAATTGGAACTCGTGAAGGTGGTCTCGCGATGGCCTTGCGAAGTGTTGGCTTACCCGCTGCGAGCGGCATTTTTATTGGCGTAGTAATGCGCATCCGTGAAATTGTATGGATACTCATTGGTTTAGCGCTGATGAACCGAAAAGGAACAGCCTCGAATGATGAGCTTTCGGAATTAGAAGAAAATTTAACATTAACGCCCGGAGTGGCGAATAAATAAAATAATGATCAAGGGAGTACTCATCGATTACGGTGGAACAATAGATACCAATGGCTTGCACTGGGGTGCGGTACTTTGGGATGCATATGTAAAGCATAACACAGGGGTGGACAAAGCTCTTTTCTCCAAAGCCTATTCATTTGGTGAAAGGTCCTTGGCGATCAATCCGATCATCAAACCGCAGCATTCTTTTTATGACACATTGGTGTTAAAGGTAGAGCAGCAGTTTTTGTTTTTGAAAGAGAACGGAATAGAGTTGGCACCAGAATTGGTTACCGCCATTGCAACAGATTGTAATGCTTTTGCTCAGGAAACAATTTCCAAAGCAAAACCGGTATTGGCTCAATTGGCAGCAACTTATCCGCTTATATTGGTTTCCAACTTTTATGGAAATATCAATAAGGTGTTAGAGGTTTTCGGGATTGATAGTTATTTCCAGCAAATTGTTGAATCGGCAGTGGTTAAAATTCGCAAGCCGGACCCGCAGATATATCAACTTGGGGTTGATGCACTAGGTATACTGCCAGAAGAATGCGTAGTGATAGGCGACTCTTTTGTGAAGGATATGGTACCAGCTAAGCAAGTAGGTTGTAAAGCAATCTGGATTAATGTGGCCGGGTGGGAAGAGTCAGCGGTAGCGGAATCATCGACCTGGAAGGCCGATGCGGAAATCACAGATTTTGGTCAGGTTTTGGAAGAGATAAAAAAAATGAATCAGTAATCAGTTTTGGTTGTTTCTGTGGAGTTAGCCAAATCTGCAATTTTAGAAAATATGTATGATATCTGTACAATAGGGCATATTACTTTGGATAAGGTAGTAACGACCCAATCCGTAAAATTTATGCCGGGAGGCACATCCTTTTATTTTTCAAAGGCCATTCAGGATTTTGATATTAACTATACGCTGGTTACGGCGCTGGGAAGCGATGAAGCATATATTGTGGATGGGCTTCGCGAATCCAATATAGATGTTCGGGCGTTGGATAGTGATTTCACGGTTCACTTTGAGAATATTTATAGCCAAAATCAGGATCACCGTGAACAAAACGTACTGCATACTGCGGCAACTTTTGATGTGCCCCAGATGCCCGATTTGGAAGCAAAAATTTATCATTTGGGGCCCTTGTTGTCAGACGATATTACTGTGGATCTGATCAAGTTTTTGGCGTCTAAGGGAGAGGTTTCACTGGACATTCAAGGTTTTTTAAGATTTGTAAAAGATAAAAAAGTCTACTACCGCGATTGGGCCGACAAGACAGAAGCGCTGCCATATATTACGTATTTGAAGGCGAATGAGTTCGAAATGGAAGCAGTTACAGGAACGTCCAATGTAGAAGCGGGCGCCAAATATCTCGCAGATTTGGGCGTGAGGGAGGTAATTATTACCCTTGGGAGTAGAGGTTCAGTAATCTATACGGATGGGAAGTTCCACCAGGTACCTGCTTACCACCCCGAGTCGATTGTTGATGCAACAGGTTGCGGTGATACCTATATGGCAGGGTATTTATTGCAGCGCACCAAAGGTGGCTCTATTCGCCGTTCCGGGGAGTTTGGAGCAGCAATGGCCACGTTGAAGATCGCTTCCTCAGGTCCATTTTCTGGAACTTTGGAACAAATTGAAACAATAATAACCCAAGGGGCTCATACCCCGCAGATTGCAGGTAACGCTGCTGTTGAATAGTTGTCATGAAATACTTCATTAGCATTCTTTTAATTAGTGCAATCCCTTTTATGTCATCATTCGTAGGGGTTGAGCATATAGATAAGCCAAAGTCAGGGAACTTGGCCGATCCGGATACGTTTCCAGTACCAGGTAAAGAAGTGGCTAATTTGTTATTCTATATACAAAGGGATCCGAATACGAACACCATTGTGTATGAGTTGAACAAGGATGGCCAGGGAAAGGTAAAATCAAAGGATCCTGTAAGCACTTATTGGATAAGGTATCCAGAAGGAGGAGGTAGGAAGGACTTGAATTACCTACAAAGAAAATTTGCCTATGGAATCAATTCCAAAGCTCTGGGTAACGGAGAATTCGAGCTACGGTCGGTGGCATATAATAAGTTGCCGCTATATCTACGTAGAGATGGGAAGAATCAATACCACGTTTACGCAGACATTGGAAGCAAGAAATGTATACTAAGCCGGGTATTTATCAGAATAGACGGGGGTACTTTTTGGTCACCCAATGTCCTTTATATTGAACTAAAAGGGGTAGAGATCGCAACAGGAAAAACAATAACCCAGCGTATCAAACCATCCTGAAATCCTAAGGGGTGAAAAGGTTTTGATATCTAGTATGATTTTTTTTAAAACTTAATAAAAAGATCATATACCCTTCAATAATCAATATTTGGACATTTAAGCAATACGTGATGCCATGGGGATTTTCCCATTTTTGAAAGAGCGTTTAAGGGGCATACCCTTCGTTAAATTTTGAGAATAAGGTATTTGGCTCCATCTATAGCGCATGGTACGAGTTTTAGTAAACCGGCTGTTTAATTTAAGCAGCCGGTTTACTTGCTTTATGGGATAGGTATACTCAGTAGAATAGTATTTGTCGGCTATTGCGTTGAATTTGTGCAGGGAATCTTTTTTCGCTAAGTTCATCGACTGAAAACAAGTATTCTTAAACCTATTCTTAACAATGAAAGCAAGGCTATTCGTTTATCCTTTTCTCTTCCTGTGCCTTATTACACAGGTTTATGGGCAACAACCTTACAAAGCACCGGAACTTACTGCCAGTGACGGCTGGTCGATGGTACTGATGCCAGATCCTCAATCTTATGTGAAATTCTCGAGAAACCAACCTGTTTTAGAGTTGATGACTGCGTGGGTTGTTGATAATATCGACAAGCTAAATGTGAAAATGGTACTATGCACGGGAGATTTGGTAGAACAGAACGATATGCCTAACCCAGATGGAAAGAACGGCGACCAGCCCAGTAAATCACAGTGGGAGTCGGTTGCACGGGCTTTTACACGTTTAGATGGAAGGGTGCCTTATATTGCCGCAACAGGAAACCATGACTTTGGTTTTAAAAGTGCTGAAAACCGTCAAACTCAGTATGACCATTATTTTCCGGCTGATAAAAATTTCCTAAGTCAAAAGTTACTTCGTGAAGCAGGTGTTGACGGAAACGGAAACCCCTCGCTTACCAACGCCGTATATGAGTTCAATTCTCCTCATGGCAAAAAAATGTTGTTTATGGTGTTGGAGTTTGCGCCAAGGAATTCTGTTTTGGAATGGGCAAAAAAAGTGGTTGCTCAGGATAAGTACAAAGACCATTTCGTGGTTTTGTTAACGCACTCTTATCTAAATTCTAAAAGCGAACGTATTGAAACGGAAGGATATCCTTTGGTAGATCGTAACTATGGTCAGGCCGTGTGGGAAAAGCTGGTGCAACCTTCATCCAATATTCGCATGGTATTCTCAGGCCATATTGGCGTACCGGACGATATTTTAGGGCATATAGGCTTCCGTTCCGATAAAAATGCAGCGGGTAAAAAAGTGAACCAAATGGTATTTAACGCCCAGGCATTGGGCGGTGGTTGGCACGGCAACGGAGGCGATGGCTGGTTGCGTTACCTAGAATTTATGTCGGGTGGTAAAAAGGTGAAGGTAAAAACCTTTTCTCCTTTGTTTGCTATGAATTTGAATTCGATCTCGATTGATCGCAAAGAATTATCAAGTACAAGATAGTAAGGTCCCCGGTAGCATCTCTTGGTATGCAGCCGGGGACCTTTTTTTATAGGAACGGCTATATCGTAAAATTTCTAATTCCAGAAATGCAGCAGAATGCGTGAACATTTGGTATATAAGACCGAGCTGACTAATAAAAAAATGGGTAATCTGTGTTGTTTTTAGCACATTCTAATGATTTTTTAATATATTTCAGTTCACTAATAGCACCCCAAGAAGCCATAAAGTACTATGTGGTGTTCGATTACTTAACCATCGTTTTTATAATAAAATGGTGTCGAATATTCTGATTATCAGTTTAAATCTAACTAATAAACTTCAATTGTATGGTCACAGAGGATGTGGAAAATGAGGAAAGAGATTTAGTTTTTAACGAAGAAATTACGAAGGCATCAGATTTTAAATTTGGGACGAAGGTGGTTACCGTATTTGACGACATGGTAAGCCGATCGGTTCCGTTTTATAAAGAAATGCAGCGAATGCTCGCTGAAATTGCCGCGGACCATGTCAAAGAAGGCACAGAGGTATACGATTTGGGGTGCTCTACCGGTACGACGATGATTGAGCTTGACAAGCTGATTCCATCTGATATAAAATTTGTAGGTATCGATGAATCCATCGAAATGCTTGCCAAGTGTGATAAGAAATTAAAGCAGGCAGGATTCGTTAGACCCTATGATTTGGTTACCGGCGACTTGCACGAGCGTTTGCCCGTTCAGAATGGATCGGTTGTGATCCTGTGTTTAACGCTTCAATTTGTGAGGCCACTGTATCGAGAGCGCCTCTTGCGGAACATATACGAAGGGTTAAATCCCGGAGGAGTGTTACTGCTGGTGGAAAAGGTGTTGGCTGAAAGCACCGTCTTTAACCGCGACTTTATTAAATATTACTACAATTATAAGCGCAGGAACCATTATAGTGAAATGGAAATCTCGCAGAAAAGGGAAGCATTGGAAAATGTACTGATCCCATATAAAATGTCGGAAAACTTGCTATTGCTTAAAGAAGCAGGTTTTGCCGAATGCGAGACATTTTTCAAATGGTATAATTTTTCAGGATTAATCGCTTATAAAAAGTCATGATTTCGATTGGTAATTTCTTTTTCAGATATAGGAATTTTCTTTTCATTTTCCTGTATCTATTGTTGTTTATTCCTTCTCCTAAGCTTTTTACACCTGAGTTATTCGGTGATCAGTATTATCTAATGCCAATCATTTTAGGACTGGTAGTTACTATTGCAGGAGAGTTGATACGTGGAATTACCATTGGATTAGCGTATATCATCAGAGGTGGGCGTGATAAAAAGGTATATGCCGAAAAACTTGTAACCGAGGGAATTTTTAATCATTGTAGAAACCCTCTTTACGTAGGCAATATACTCATGCTTTTGGGGGTCGGTATACTATCCAATTCGCTGTATTATGTAGGAGTTGTTATTCCGTTGTTTCTATTCATATACCAAGCCATTGTGTTGGCGGAAGAGAATTTTCTTCGGAACAAATTCGGAGCAGATTTCGATGCGTATTGTGCGCGTGTAAATCGTTGGGTCATTCGTTTGAGTGGTCTAGGTCATACCATGTCTCAAATGAAATTCAATTATAAACGATGGCTCTTGAAAGAGTATAACACTTTGTTTATATGGCTGGTAGGGATTGTCGCTATTTTGCTGTTTAAGTATCCTATGCTAACCCGAGATCCTGATCAAAGAAATCTGATATTTGGTGTTTTGGTCTTGTTACTGGGGGGGATTTATCTGTATGTACGTTACCTGAAAAAATCAGGCAAAATGACCGACAAATAGTAAACGTCAGATACCTGCATTTTTCGGAGTGGGAGTGAGCAACACGGGCTCCATTTCTTTATTTGAAATTTGCATATCAGAGGTAACTAGTACCTTTGCGGCATGGATTATTTTAAAAAGTTGCTCGATCTGTTAAAAATTGAGCGCGAAGAAGACAAGCAGTCATATATTAAACTCACCGAGAGCACCTCGGTCTCAGAGCGCCGCGCCGCTGGTATTTCATGGTATCCCATCGCTATACGCGGATCAGAAATGAGCCGTGGCGATTATTTGACTGTGGAAGTGGAACGTACTACGCATCACGATGTTTCACATCAGCTGAGATCAGGCTCTCCTGCCGTACTTTTTTCTAATCATGATCCCGGCAAAGACCGTGTAGAAGGAACCATTTCATATCAAAGTGGCAATCGACTCAAGATAACTTTAAAGACTGATGAGTTGCCTGAGTGGTCACGAGATGGAAAGTTAGGTATAGATGTGCTATTCGACGACAATAGCTACGACGAAATGCAATCGGCATTAAAAGCAGCATCTACGAGGGCCGAGCATGAAGAACAAGGACGGTTGGTGAGGGTCTTAACTGGAAACAAGGAACCGTCATTCCGCGAGGATGTATATACACCGGTATTTCCTTCATTGAATTCATCGCAACAAGAGGCTGTTGGTAAAATATTGGCTGCTGGTGAAATTGCCATTATTCATGGTCCTCCGGGCACGGGTAAAACCACAACCCTGGTTAAAGCCATCAAAGCGTTGGTGGATCAGGAGCATAAAAAAATACTGGTAGTTGCCCCGAGTAATACTGCCGTAGACTTGTTGAGCGAAAAACTGTCAGAAGAAGGTTTAAATGTTTTGAGGGTTGGAAATCCGGCTAGGGTTTCTGAACGATTGACAGCGCTTACTTTGGATAGTAAAATGTCGGGTCATAGCCGTATGAAAGAGATGAAAAACCTCCGCAAACAGGCTAATGAGTTTAAAAACATGGCGCATAAATACAAGCGCCAGTTTGGCAAATCGGAGCGTGACCAACGGAAAGCTTTATTTGATGAGGCTCACCGGATCATGAAAGAGGTGGGGAATTCGGAGCAGTATATTATTGATGATGTGGTAGCCAGGGCGCAAGTTATTACGGCTACGCCGGTTGGGGCCAATCACTATACCATCCGTGAGGTTACTTACGGAACTGTTGTTATTGACGAGGCAGGACAGGCGCTAGAACCGGCTTGTTGGATCCCAATTCTTAAAGCAGAAAAGGTGGTTTTGGCCGGAGACCATTTTCAGTTAGCACCAACAATTAAGTCGGCTGAGGCAGCACGTAACGGGTTAGCGCATACACTGCTTGAAAAATGTGCCCATATACATCCCGAGGCAGTTGTATTACTCGAAGAGCAATATCGGATGCATGCGTCCATCATGGGATATTCATCACAGGTGTTTTACCAGGGGCGCCTGCAAGCACACGAATCGGTCGGTAAGCGTGTGTTGTTTCCGGGCGATATACCCTTAGCATTTATCGACACAGCCGGGTGTGGTTTTGAGGAAAAGCTACAAGGGACGAGCTCGACCAACCCCGAAGAGGCCGTTTTTGTATTTAAGCATCTTACCCAACTTGTTCAGGAGTTGGTGACCAAAGGCTATACGCAGGATAACTTTCCAAGCATTGGGGTTATTTCACCCTATAAGCAACAAATTGCCTTGTTACAAGAGCAGTTGCAACACAGTCCTTTTTTACAAACTTTTGGGAGTAGCATATCTGTCAACACCATCGATAGTTTTCAAGGGCAGGAGCGGGATATTATCTACATCAGTATGACCCGAAGCAATTCGGATGGAGATATAGGTTTTCTTGCTGATATCAGGCGTATGAACGTTGCTATGACACGGGCTCGAAAAAAACTGGTGGTGATTGGAGATAGCGCAACGTTGTCAGTGCTTCCCTTTTATGCTGATTTTATTACTTATGCAGAAGGGCTAGATGCTTATAAAAGTGCATGGGAATTTGTCGAAAGTGTATAGTATCCTGAAAAATTTAATATCACTTTTTCACTTAACGTAAAAATTATCGACATGGAATATAGGCAACTTGGAGCATCGGGTTTAAAGGTTCCGGTACTCAGTTTAGGGACGGGTACTTTTGGAGGCACCGGCGATTTTTTTAAAGCCTGGGGAAATACGCAGGTGGATGAGGCGTCCCGGATGGTTAATTTATGTCTGGACGCTGGGATAACCTTTTTTGATACTGCTAATGTATATTCTCAGGGATTATCAGAGGAAATTCTGGGGAAAGCTATTATCGGTCTGCGAGATAAAATATTGTTATCGACCAAAGCAACTTTCAAAATGGGTGAAGGACCCAACGATTATGGATCTTCCCGTTTTAATTTGATCGTGCGAAGATAGTTTGAGGCGCCTCAAAACCGACTATATCGATGTATATCATATGCATGGCTTTGATGGCAATACTCCTGTGGAGGAAACCTTATCGGCTTTAAATGAGTTAATCCGCAGCGGTAAAGTCCGATACATAGCCTGTTCAAATTTTTCTGGCTGGCATTTAATGAAGTCACTGTCGGTATCTGAGCGATATGGTTGGGCTAAATACATTGCGCATCAGGCACATTATTCTCTACTAAGTCGTGAGTTTGAGTGGGAATTAATGCCCTTGGCGCTGGATCAAAAAGTGGGCACGATGGGGTGGAGCCCGTTGTCGGCGGGTAGACTGTCGGGGAGATACAGGCGCAACGCCCCTATACCTACAGACGGGAGGATTGCCCAAGGTGGAGGAGAAGGCCCCGAACTTCCAAAGGAGGTTTTTTATCGTATTATTGATGTACTTGATGAGATTGCGCTTGAAACTGACAAGACCGTAGCTCAGGTTGCGCTCAATTGGGTGTTGCAGCGCCCAACGGTTAGTAATGTTGTCATAGGTGCGAGAAATGAAGAGCAGCTTATACAGAATTTGGGTGCAATAGGATGGAGTTTAACCATGGACCAAATCCAGAAACTAG
>CALGRQ010000205.1 GCA_937880795.1 uncultured Dyadobacter sp.
CGACGGAAGATATAGTTCGTATCGAAAGAAGTTTACAAGATGCCCAGAATCAATATAAGGCGGGCATTGCGGATAAAATCGATTTCAAGAGAGCTACAATTTCTCTCAACAACACAAAAGCTGCCAAAAAGAGCCATGAAGAAGTGTTGAAAGGTAAGACCGAATATTTGAAGACGCTGATGGGTTACCCGATGAATCAGGAGTTAAAAATCAGCTACGACAGTCTGCAAATGGAGCGGGAGATTACCTTAGATACTTTGCAAAACCCAGAAGTTACATCTCGTATTGAGTATCAATTACTGAGTACACAACGGCGGTTATTGGAAGCTAATTTGCAATATAATAAATGGAGCTTCCTACCCTCTGTTTCTTTGAACGGGGCTTATAACCTCAATTATCTGAACCGGAAGATGTCGGACCTTTATTCCAATAATTTCCCCAACTCATTTGCCAACATTACCCTGGCACTTCCTTTATACCAAGGAGGTAAACGTAAGGCTAATATCAATACAGCGGAGTGGCAACTCAAAAAATCAGATTTGGATTTAAAAAATCTGCAAATGAATGTAAACGCCGAGTATACCAACGCTTTAAGCTACTACAAGGGAAGTTTGGCTAACCTGCTGGCGCAAAAAGAAAACGTAGACTTGGCCCGCGAGGTATATGACGTTATTCAACTTCAATATAAATCGGGTATAAAAACTTACCTGGAAGTAATTACGTCGGAAACTGATTTACGACTAGCCCGAATCAATTATTATAACGCGCTTTACCAAGTACTTGCCAACAAAATAGATGTTCAAAAGGCACTAGGACAACTTAACTACTAATTATAGCAATCTCATTATTACCATGTTATCAAATAAAATGAAATATTATTCCGTTGCGCTTTCGGCACTTGTTTTGGCATCATGTGGCAAAAAAAATGAACAGGGCGCAGGTATGCAGACTCCCCCACCGGTAAATGTTACACTGTTTGATGTCACAACCTCAGACGCTACCTACCATGACGAGTATCCTGCAAGTATTACAGCCCTAAACCAGGTTGAGCTTCGCCCACAAGTAACAGGCTTTATCACCGGCGTTCATTTTCAGGATGGTGCCCGTGTAAAGAAGGGACAATTGCTATATACCATCGATGCTCAATTGTACTCGGCCAATTACGAACAAGCGGTGGCCAATAGCAATGTGCAGCAGGCTAATTTGGCAAAAGCACAAAAGGACGCCGACCGTTATCATGAACTGGATAAGCAGGATGCTGTCGCCAAGCAACTTGTTGACAATGCTGATGCAGCATTAGAAGTAGCGAAAAGACAAGTAGAAGCGGCCAAAGCAAGTATAGCAGCAGTATCTACCAATGTGCGCTACACAAAGGTTTATGCTCCGTTCAATGGTACAATTGGCATTTCTTTGGTTAAAGTGGGTGCTGCGGTTACTGCCGGGCAAACCGTTTTAAACACAGTATCTTCGGATGGTCAACTAGCCGTTGATTTCAATGTAGATCAATCTGAAATATTCCGATTCACAAACCTGTTAAAAAATAGCAAGGCCAACGATTCAACATTTACACTTGCGTTTGGAAAGGACATCTATCCTCAACCGGGTAAAATTCAGTTATTAGATCGCGCTGTTGATCCTCAAACAGGTACGATTAAAACCCGTTTGGTGTTCCCGAATAATGAAAACCTTCTTCGTGCAGGAATGACCGGAACGGTTCGGGTTCTGAATAACGCGGCTACCAAATCGATCATTATCCCTCATAAAGCGGTTACGGAACAATTGGGTGAATTCTTTGTATATGTAGCTGGCGACAGCAGCAAAGTAAGTCAGCGCCGCTTGTCACTGGGACAAACGCTTGGATCTAATATCATTGTTAAGGAAGGATTAAGTGCTGGGGAGAAAATTGCCGTTGAAGGTGTACAAAATCTTCGCGAAGGTGCCGTCATCAGTACGGAACCTATTCCGGCAGCAGCAGGTGCGGGTGCACAAAAAAAATAATACGGTTAGGAAAGTGGACAAAACATCTTCATTCCTTCTAATTCTCTTAAAATACTTAAACAATGATTGCAGATATTTTTATTAAACGGCCAATCACCGCAATCGTTTCGTCGATTGTTATTGTGCTTGTCGGCCTCATTGCCTTAACCACCCTGCCGGTGGCTCAATATCCCGACGTTACCCCACCCACGGTTTCTATCTCGGGAAACTTTACCGGTGCTGATGCTCAAACCGTAGAACAGACCACCACGACTGCTATTGAAACGCAAGTGAACGGTGTACCCGGAATGAGCTATATGTCCAGTAACAGTACCAGTAGTGGACAAAGTAGCATCAACGTAGTTTTTGACGTAGGTACTGACGTAAACATTGCTGCCCTTGATGTGCAAAACCGGGTAAGTGTGGCAGAACCTTCACTACCAGATGCTGTAAAGAGACTGGGTTTAACGGTAAGAAAAAGACAACCTAGTATCATGATCGTTTTGGCGCTGTATTCGCCAAACGGAACCCACGATGCTCAGTTTATAGGTAACTACGCCAACATTTATTTAAAAGATGCCTTGCAACGTGTAAAGGGTGTTGGTGATATCGTGTCCCGCGCCGATGACTTTGGGATGCGTATATGGCTTAATCCAGAGAAGTTGGCGAACTTAAGAATGACGCCAAGTGATATATCCGCCGCTTTGGCAGAACAAAACTTGCAGGTTGCTGCCGGTACTGTGGGGGGTAATCCTCAACCAAACACCCAAAGTTTTGAATATAGCGTACTTACCAATAGCCGGTTAAATACCAAGGAGCAATTTGAAAATATTATTGTGCGTTCTGCCCCGGCCCAGGGAAGCGTTGTATACCTAAAAGATATTGCACGCGTTGAGCTCGGTAAATTTGACTATGCTTCCAATGCCTTCGTAAACGGTAAACCAGCTGCCTTCGTTTTAATTTATCAGGCCCCGGGTGCCAATGCACTTGAAACCTATGATGGAGTGATGAAAGCCTTAACGGAAATGAAGAAAACGTTTCCTAAGGATATCGACTACGTGATCCCGAATGAAACAGCAACGGTTGTAAAAGTTTCCATTGAAGAGGTATTACACACATTTGCCGAAGCTATGATTCTCGTGATCATTGTGGTATTCCTTTTCCTACAAAACTGGCGTGCAACGTTAATTCCAATCCTGGCGATCCCGGTTTCCTTGATCGGTACCTTTATATTCTTTATACCGTTTGGATTTACGATTAATACATTAACACTTTTTGCGTTCGTTTTGGCAATTGGTATCGTTGTGGATGATGCCATTGTGGTGGTGGAAGCTGTTCAGCACAATATTGACCACCATAAAATGACAGCCAAAGAAGCAACAGTTAAGGCCATGAAAGAAATTTCAGGACCGGTAATAGCCATTGCCTTGATTCTTGCTGCGGTGTTTGTTCCTGTGAGTTTTGTACCCGGAATTGTGGGTCGTCTGTATCAGCAATTTGCTATTACCATTGCAGTATCTGTATTGTTATCTGCATTTGTAGCCCTTTCGCTTACACCGGCCCTTTGTGTGATGATGCTGAAACCGTCTAAACCGGCGAATGCTCAAAAGAACATGCTCGAAAAATTCTTTGATCGTTTCAATACCTGGTTCGACAAGCTTTCACACTCTTATACAAGAGGTGTATCCAAATGGATAAAAGGTACTCCATACGTAATCGTTATGATGATCTGCCTCATCGTAGGTCTGGTATTTTTATTCAAGAATAAACCATCTGGCTTTATACCCGTTGAAGATGAAGGTCGTTTATTTGTAACCTACGAAATGCAGGAAGCAACCTCAACAACACGTAACATTGCCATGTTGAAAGAGGTTATGAAGCGTGTATCCGCCATTCCGGAAGTGAAAGTAGCCGGAGGTATAGCAGGTTTGAATGCCATCAGTTTCTCTAATAAGTCTAACGTGGGTACACTGTTTATCAGCTTACATCC